>JAJXYU010000356.1 GCA_021780395.1 Pseudomonadota bacterium | reverse complement strand
CACTCGATCCGTTGCGGCGCGCGCGGCAGGTCGAACGCGACGCGCAGCGCCTCGAGACTCGCGGCGACGCTCGCGCGCGCGAGGCCGCGCATCTTCGCCGCCTGCAGGGCGTTCTCGCGCGTCATCGCGAGCCAGCGGGCGCGGATTCCGCGCACCGAGGCGGCGATGCGCACGCGGCGCTGCGCGCGCGCGCCGAGGCTCTGCTCCAGCCAACCCCGCTCCTCGGGCTCGAACTCGACGATGATCTCCGCGGGCGGTTCCCGCTCGGCGTAGTACTGGGCGATGAACGCCGCGAGCACCTCGGGCGGTTCCGCGAGCGGCGCGCGCGGAAAGAAGGTCGTGCTCCCGAGACTGCGCCCCGCGCGCACGAACATCAGCGCGATGCAGTACTCGCCGCCGCCGGCCGCCACCGCGATCACGTCGGCGTCGTGACGCGGATCGGCGGTCACGATCTGACTCGCCTGGACGCTGCGCAGATCCCCGAGTTGATCGCGCAGCGCCGCCGCCTCCTCGAACGCCAACCGCTCGGCCGCCGCCTCCATGCGGGCCGCGAGGTCGCGGTTGACCTCGTCGTTGCGCCCCTCGAGCACCTGGATCACGCCGCGCACGTCCTGCGCGTACGCCTCGCGCGTGATCCGCCCGACGCAGGGCGCGGTGCAGCGGCCGATCTGGTACTGCAGGCACGGCCGCGAGCGGTTCGCGAAGAACGTGTCCTCGCAATCGCGCAGGCGGAAGATCTTCTGCAGCTGTTTCAGCGTCTCGCGCACGGCGCCGGCGGACGGATACGGCCCGAAGTACCGGCCCGGTTCCCGGCGCGAACCGCGATACAGACCGAGCCGCGGGAACTCGTGCCCGGTGGTCACGCGCAGGAACGGGAAGCTCTTGTCGTCGCGCAGGATCACGTTGAACCGCGGGCGATGCTTCTTGATCAGGTTGAGCTCGAGCAGCAGCGCCTCGGTCTCCGAGTTCGTGATCGTCACTTCCATCGACGCGGTCTTCGCGACCAGGGCGACCACCTTCGGCTGGACGTTGCCCGGCTGGAAATAGGACGACACGCGGCTCTTCAAATTGCGCGCCTTGCCGACGTAGAGGATCACGCCCGCGGCATCGAGCATTCGGTAGACGCCCGGACGCGACGGCAGCGAATCCACATATTCGCGCGCGTCGAAGCCGGTCGACGGGACGTTCATGTGGCCAGGCGCGCGGCGTGCGCGACCACGCGCTCGAACATCTCCGGCGTCAGCCGACGGGTCTGAGTGTTGTAACGGCTGCAGTGATACGAATCGACGAGCACGCGCGATCCGAGTTCATGGCAGGCGCCGTGCGCGAACCGGTGGGCGGCCGCCTTCAGGCCGAGCGCCCGCAGCACGGCCCCGTGCGCGATCGCGCCCAACGCGAGGATCACGCGCGGCTGCGGGCTCGCGGCGAGCTCCGCGCGCAGATACCCGTTGCACTCGGCGATTTCCCTCGGCAGCGGCTTGTTCTGCGGCGGCAGGCACTTGACCGCGTTCGATATCCGCACCCCCCGCAGTTGCAGTCCGTCGTCACGCGCGATCGACGTGGCCGACGACGCGAAGCCGAACCGGTGCAGGGTCGCGTACAACAGGAGTCCCGCATGATCACCGGTGAACGGCCGCCCGGTGCGATTCGCGCCGTGCATGCCCGGAGCGAGCCCGACGATCAGCCATCGGGCCCGAGGGTCCCCGAACGCCGGAACCGGACGGCAGTGGTAGTCCGGATGGGCTCGCCCGACCTCGTCGAGGAAATCGCGGAGGCGCGGACAGCGGCGGCACGCGGGATCGTAGACCTGGTTCATCGGCATCGGCAGGGTGGTAATGAAAAAACGGGCTACGCGGAAGATCCGCGTAGCCCGCCATCGATCGCGCCTGGACTTTGGACTAACCCGAGCGCAATCCGACCTCGGCTCGCACGGCAATTCGAGACTTTCGTTCGACTGGCGCCGCGCGGCAAAATTCCCTCGTTCGCCTCGATCACCCACCGCGCCGCCGCCGACCGGGCACCCGGCCCGTCGAGGGGCTTCAGGGGGTGCGAATCGACGCTGGGACGCTCAGCGGGACGGGAAGGATACCACCTGCCGGCAACGAGGCAAAACCGGATTTCGAAAACCGCGGAGTTGACAAAATAAACGAGATCAGATTAGCCGCTTAATTGATTGTTTTAATTACTTTTTAACGCCCCTGCCGCCGGGCCGGCGGTTACCCCGGACCAGCTGGGCGATGCGCATCGCGAGCTCCAGCGATTGCTCGGCATTCAGGCGCGGATCCACCGCGGTTCGATAGGCTCGCGCGAGATCCGCCTCGCGCAGCCCGCGCGCACCACCGATGCACTCCGTCACGTCCTCGCCGGTGAGCTCGATGTGCACCCCGCCGAGCATCGAGCCGCAGTCCTCGTGGATGCGGAACGCCGCCTCGACTTCGGCGAGGATGTTCTCGAACCGGCGCGTCTTCACGCCGCCCGCGGTCGTCTCGGTATTGCCGTGCATCGGATCGCAGACCCACAGCACGCGCGCCCCCGTGGCCCGCACCGCCGCGATCATCGGCGGCAGACGTTGCTCGACCTCCTTGCTGCCGAACCGGTGGATCAGCGTGAGCCGGCCCGGGACCTGCTGTGGGTTCAGCGCCTGCACGAGCTCCTGCAGCCATTCGGCGCTCATGCCGGCGCCGACCTTGACCCCGATCGGATTCGCGATCCCGCGGAAGTACTCGACGTGCGCGCCGTCGAGCGCGGCCGTGCGCATCCCGATCCACGGCATGTGCGTCGACAGGTTGTACCAGCGTTGCTGGCGCGCGATGTAGCGCGTCTGCGCCTGCTCGGACGACAGATGCAGGCCTTCGTGGCTGGTGTAGAACTCGCACCGCGTCGCCGCGTGCACCCGCTGTCCGCTCATCGACTCGA
The DNA here is from genome assembly GCA_021780395.1 of Pseudomonadota bacterium. Next base: position 2,538 of record JAJXYU010000356.1, on the reverse strand, counting down.
AGAACTCCAGCGATTCGGCGATCGAATCGACGATGCCTTGATACGCTTCGCGCAGCGGCGTGTGTCCCAGGAACCCGAGGTCCCAGTACTCCGGGTGATGCAGGTCGGCGAATCCGCCGTCGATCAGCGCGCGCACGAAATTCAAGGTGAGCGACGCGCGCTCATAACCGCGCAGCAGGAGCTCGGGGTCCGGTTCGCGCTCTTCGCGCGTGAAACCCGGCCGGTTGACGTTGTCGCCGCGGTAGCAGGGCAAGGTGACGCCATCGCGCGTCTCGGTGTCGGCGGAACGCGGCTTTGCGTACTGGCCGGCGAAACGACCGACCCGGATCACCGGTTTCTTCAAGCCCTGCAGCAACACCAGGCTCATCTGCAGCAGGATCTTCAGCCGGCGCGCGATGTTGTCCGATTCGCAGTCGTCGAAGCTCTCGGCGCAATCGCCGCCCTGCAGCAGGAACTGCTCGCCGCGCTCCGCGGCCGCGAGCTTCGCGCGCAAGGCCTCGACCTCCCAGGACACCACCAGCGGCGGCAGGCGGCCGAGCACCTCGATCGTGCGCGCGAGCGCGTGCTGATCGGCGTACTGCGGTTGCTGGGCCGCCGGGCGACCGCGCCAGCTGGCCGGATGCCAATCAGCGAACAGTGGGTTCTTCGACATCGTTTTTCAATGCTACACAGGGCGATCGGAGATGCCCAGGAGAAATCGACCGTTTTCGATTGAACTCGACCGCCCGCCCGCGCGAAAATGGTAAATCGACTTTCGAACGAACTATCGCGTCGTGGAGCACTGAAATCCGATGAACCTCCTGAACGAGCGCCGCGCCGCCCCCGCAGCGGATCGCGCCGCCACCGCCTTGCGCGAACTCGGCCTCCTCGCCGACAACCCCGGCGTGTGGTGCGGCGGCACCGGCTGGAACGAACACGGCGACGGGCCGCGGCTCGACTCGATCAACCCGACGACCGGCAAGCCGATCGCATCGGTGCGCACCGCGACCGCGGCGGACTACGAACGGGTGATCGCCGCCGCGACGGAGGCGGCCGCGACGTGGCGGCGCGTGCCGGCGCCGAAGCGCGGCGAAGTCGTGCGTCTGATCGGCGAGGAACTGCGCCTCCACAAGGACGCGCTCGGCACCTTGGTGGCGCTGGAGAACGGCAAGATCAAGGCCGAGGGCGACGGCGAGGTCCAGGAGATGATCGACATCGCGGACTTCGCGGTGGGCCAGTCGCGGATGCTCTATGGGCTGTCGATGCACTCGGAACGGCGTGAACACCGGATGACCGAGCAATGGCATCCGCTCGGCGTGGTCGGGGTGATCTCGGCGTTCAATTTCCCGGTCGCGGTGTGGTCGTGGAACGCGTTCCTCAGCGCGATCTGCGGGAACGCGACCGTGTGGAAACCCTCGCCGAAGACCGCGCTGTGCGCGATCGCCGTGCAGCGCATCTGCAACCGGGTGCTCGAGCGCCACGCCCTGCCACCGATCTTCCAGTTGTTCGTCGCCGCGGGCGCGGAGCTCGCCGAGCGCTTCGTCGACGATCGGCGGGTCGCGCTGATCTCGTTCACCGGCTCGACCGAGGTCGGCCGCCAGGTCGGCGTCCGCGTCGCGCACCGCCTCGGCAAGAGTCTGCTGGAGCTCGGCGGCAACAACGCGATCATCGTCGACGCGTCCGCGAATCTCGACCTCGCGGTGCCGGCGATCGTGTTCGGCGCGGTCGGCACCGCCGGACAGCGCTGCACGACCACGCGGCGCGTGTTCGCGCATCGCAGCGTCGCCGATGAACTCGAGCGCCGCCTGGTCGCCGCCTACCGGCAGGTGCGCATCGGCGATCCGCTGGACCCGGCGACGCTGATGGGCCCGCTGATCGACGCCGCGGCCGTGCAACGCTTCCTCGCGTCGGTCGCCGCCGCGCAGGCGCAGGGCGCGCGCGTGCTGGTCGGCGGCCGGGTGCTCGACCGGCCCGGACATTTCGTCGAGCCGACGATCGTCGCCGCGCAGGCCTCGATGCCCGTCGTGCAGACCGAGACGTTCGCCCCGATCCTGTACCTGCTGCGCCATGAGCACCTCGAGGAGGCGATCGCCGCGCAGAACGCGGTCGCGTACGGACTGTCGTCGGCGATCTTCACCGACCGGCTGCAGGCCGCGGAACGCTTCCTGTCGGCCGACGGCAGCGATTGCGGGATCGCGAACGTGAATCTCGGCACCTCGGGTGCGGAGATCGGCGGCGCGTTCGGCGGCGAGAAGGACACCGGCGGCGGGCGCGAGGCAGGATCGGACGCCTGGAAGGCCTACATGCGGCGCCAGACGACCACGATCAACTGGAGCGCCGAACTGCCGCTCGCGCAGGGCATCCGCTTCAGCGTCTAAGCCAGGCTTCGATCCCGGCCGCGCGCGCCTCGAGGCGCTCGGCCGAGATCGTCCCCAGGGTGCCGATCTCCTGGGCGACCAGCGAGATCCGGTATTCCTCGATCCACCAGTCGAAATCCTCGAGCGCGCCGAGCCAGCCGCCCTCGCGCTCGACCGCCGCCGCGAGACGGTCGCGGCGCTC
>JAJXYU010000179.1 GCA_021780395.1 Pseudomonadota bacterium | reverse complement strand
GCGATCCTGGTCGCGGTTCGCGCCCAGGCGACCGCGGCCGCACGCGAGGCGAATCAAAGCGAGCGGGCGCTGCGGGCGCTCCTCGGGCTCGCGCCGCAGGTCGAGGTGCCGCTCGCGCCGCTGCCGGCGCCACCGATCCCGAGCCGTGCTGCGATCGAAGCCGCCACCCGCGCCTTGCCGCAGCGACGACCGGATCTGCGCGCGTTGCGCGCCGGGTATCGCAGCCAGGAGGAGCAGGTGCGCATCGCGGTGCTGTCGCAGTTCCCGAACGTCGTGATCGGCGTGAACCGGGCGCGCGACTTCTCCGACGTGCACTCGCTCGGCGATGCGGTGTCCTTCGACCTGCCGCTGTTCGATCGCGGCCAGGGCGAGATCGCGATCCAGCGCGCGACCCGCGCGCAGCTGCGCGCCGAGTACCTCGCGCGGCTCGATCAGTCGACCGCGGACGTCTGGCAGCTTTGGAGCGATCTGCGGCGCCTGCACGCCCAGCTCGAGGATCTCGACCGGCGGGTTCCCCGGCTCGCGCGCACGGTGAGCGCCGCGCGGCGCGCGTACCGGGCAGGGAACTACCCGGCCGCGAGCTATCTCGGCCTGGTCGGCGCGTATCTCGGCGCCGCCGGCACCCGGATCGACGTGCTGCAGTCCCTGTGGTCGGACTCGATCGCGCTCGCGACCTTGACCGGTACCCAAGTCGAACCGGCGATCGTCGCCGGTCACGAGGCGAATCCCACATGAAACACGTTCCCTGGATCGCCGCGGCCAGCGCCGCGGTCCTCGCCGTGGCGTGCCGCGGCGGCCTGCCGACTGCGACCGCCGACGACGCCGTCAGCGTGCTGGTGCAGACCATGCCGCTGGTGCGCGGCCGCCTGCCGCGCACGCTCGTCGTGTACGGCCGGGCGCGCCCCGCGCCCGATGCCCGGCTCGCGCTGATGGCGCCCGTCGCCGCGCGGGTCGCGGCGGTGTACGTGCACACCGGACAGTCGGTCGCGAAGGGCGCGGCACTCCTCGCGCTCGTCCCGACCCCGACGACCGCGGCCGCGTACCAGGCGGCGGTGTCCACCGAACGCGTCGCGCGCGATGCGCTCCTGCGCACGCGGCAGTTGCTCGTGGCACGCCTCGCGACCGAGACTCAGGTCGCCGCGGCCGCCAAGACCGAGAGCGATGCGCGCGCGACGCTCGCGGCACTGCGGGCCCAGGGCGCGGCCGGCCTCACGACCCTGCGCGCGCCGGCCGCTGCGGTGGTCACGACGCTGAGTGCAATCCCGCAATCGATCGTCACCGAAGGCAGTCCCCTCGTCGAGCTCGCGCGCACGCGATCCCTGGTGCTGGTCGCCGACGCGATGCCCGGGCAGGCGCTCGAGGTCACGGCCGGCGATCCGGTGAGCGTCGCGCCGATCGGCGCTCGCGGAACGTTCGCCGCGCGGGTCGCGATCCGCGGTGCCGCGGCGGATCCCGCGACCGGGCTCGTGCCGATCGACATCCCGCTGCGCGCGGGCCGGATGCTCCCCGGTGAAGCGGCGGAAGCGACGATCACGGTCGCCGTGGTGGCCGGATTCGTGGTTCCGCACGCCGCGGTGCTGGTGAACGAGCGCGGCGCGACCTACCTCGTGCAGGTCGAAGCGGGCGTCGCGAAGCTCGTTCCGGTGCACGTCGCGGTCGCGGGCGGCGATCGCGACGTCGTCAGCGGCGCGCTCGACCCGCGCGCGCCGATCGTGCTCGCGGGCGCGTATCAGCTGCAGGACGGCATGAAGGTGCGCGACGCGAATCCGGCCGCGAAGACTGGCCGATGAATTTCGTCCGGCTGCTCGAGAACAATCGCGTCGCATTCCTGTGCGTCGCGTTCGCGCTCGCCGCGGCGGGCGTGTTCGCCGCGATCGGGCTGCCGGTCGGGCTGTTCCCGGTCACGAGCTTCCCGCGGATCCGGATCGAGGTGAGCGCCGGCAGCATGCCGGCGAAGCAGATGCTGGTCGACGTCACCCAGCCGCTCGAGGAAGCGGCCCGTGCGGTCCCGGGCGCGGTCGACGTCGTGTCGACGACCTCGCGCGGCGCGGCCGAGATCTTCGTCGACTTCCCCTGGGGGTCGGACATGAACCAGGCGCTGCTGCGGGTCTCCACCGGATTCGCGCAAGCGCTGCCGAACCTGCCCGCGGGGACGACCTACGACGCGATCCAGATGAGCCCGAACGTGATCATGCCGTTCGTCTCCTACGCGTTGATCTCGAACACCGTCTCCCCGGCGGACCTGCGCCGGCTCGCGAAGTACCAGATCGGGCCGCTGCTGACCGGGATCCCCGGGATCCGGCGGGTCGGCGTGACCGGCGGCAAGACGCCGGAAGTCGAGGTGCGGATCGACCCGATGAGGCTCGCCGCGGTCGGACTGTCGCTCAGCGACGTCTCGCAGGCGATCGCGGCGTCGAACACGATCAGCGCGGTCGGTCGGCTCGAGGACAACGACCTCCTGTACCTCGCGATCGACAACAACGCGTTCACCTCGGTCCGCTCGGTCCGCAACGTGACCCTGCGGACCGCGAAGGGCGGCCTCGTGCGCCTCGGCGAGGTCGCGAGCGTGCGTCTCGGCTCGGTCCCGCAGTGGCTGCTGGTCGACGACAACGGCAAGCCCGCGGTCACCTTCGACGTGTACCAGCAGGATACCGCCGACTCCCTGAGCCTCGCGAAGCTCGTGCAGGCGAAGCTCGACGCGTTCATGCGCACGCAACCGAAGGCGATCGAGCTCTACAAGTGGTACGACCAGACCGAACTCGTGCGCTCCTCGATCGGCGCGGTCGAGGAAGCGATCCTCATCGGGCTCGTGCTCGCCGCGATGGTCGTGTTCGCGTTCCTGCGCAACTGGCGCGTCGCGACGGTCGCGATCGCGATCGTGCCGCTATCGGTGCTGGTCACGATCCTGCTGCTCTACGGACTCGGGATGACGTTCAACATCATGACGCTCGGCGGGATCGCCGCGGCGATCGGCCTGCTGATCGACGATGCGATCGTGATGATCGAGCACATCGCACGGCGAGCCGGCGCACCGGGCCACGACGATGCGAATGCCGCAGTGCTGCCCGCGGCGCGCGAGTTCCTCGCGCCGCTGTTCGGGTCGAGCCTCGCGACGATCATCATCTTCGTCCCGCTCGCGTTCCTCTCCGGCATCACCGGGGCGTTCTTCAAGTTCCTGTCGCTCACGATGGCCTCGGCGCTGCTGATCTCCTACGCGCTCACCGCACTGATCGTGCCGCTGCTCGCCCACCAGATCATCGACTTTCGCCGCTGGAAGGACCCGGCCCACGGTCGCGAGACCTGGCTGACGCGCTGGCAGGGGCGCGCGCTCGAGACCTTGTTCGCGCGGCCGGCCTGGATCGGCGTCGCGCTCGCGCTGCTGATCGGCGGGGGGTACCTCGCGTACCGGCACGTCGGCACCGGCTTCCTGCCGCGGATGGACGAGGGCGGCTTCGTGCTGGATTACCAGACCGCGCCCGGCACCTCGCTCGCCGAGACCAACCGGGAGATCGGCGAGGTCGAGGCGATCCTGCGCAAGAACCCGTACGTCTACACGTTCTCGCGCCGAACCGGCGCCGGCCTCGGTGGCGACCTGACCGAGTCCTACCAGGGCGACTTCTTCGTGCGGTTGAAGCCGGCCTCGACCCGGCCGCCGATCTGGAAGGTGATGGACGCACTCGACACCCGGATCACCAACGAGGTGCCGGGGATCCAGTTCGACACGCACGAGCTCCTCGACGACATGATCGGCGACATGGTCGGCCGCCGCCAACCGGTCGTGATCGAACTGACCGCAAAGAATCCGGACGTGCTCGATGCGGTCGCGCCGAAGGTCGCCGATGCGATCGCGACCGTGCCCGGCGTGCAACCGGCGTCGATCAACAACGGCGTGATCCCGGCCGGCGACGCGCTCGAGGTGCACGTGAACGCCGCCGCCGCAGCGACCCAGGGCATGACCGCGATGGAGGTCGAGGGGCAGCTGTATCACTACCTGCACGGCACGGTCGTCACGCGCTATCTCGGCCAGGTGCAGGACGTCGGCGTGCGGGTGTGGCTCGACTCGCCGCGCGGCAGGGTCTATCGCCAGCAACTCGCCGAACTGCCGATCCGTGCGCCCGACGGGCACCTGTTCCCGCTCGGCACCGTCGCGACCACGACCTTCGTCAGCGGCCAGCCGGAGATCACCCGCGACAATCTCGCGCAGGTCGTCGCGGTCACCGCCGAGATCGGCGGCGGGCACGATCTCGGCTCGACGATCGCCGGCGTGAAGCGCGCGCTCGCCGCCCCCGGCGTGCTGCCGGCCGGCGTGTACTACTCGATCGGCGGCGCCTACAAGCAACAGCAGATGGCCGTGAAGGGCATGATCAAGGTGTTCGCGGCCGCCGCAATCGCCGAGTTCATCCTGATGCTGTTCCTGTACGGGCGGCTGTGGCTGCCGCTGATCATCCTCGCGAGCGCGGTGATCTCGAGCGGGGCGGTGTTCATCGGCCTGTGGGCGACCGGCACGGAGTTCAACATCACCGCGATGATGGGCATGGTGATGATCGTCGGCATCGCGACCGAGATGGCGATCTTCTTCGCGTCCGAATACCAGGCGCTCGAACGGGACCTGCCGACCCGCGAGGCGCTGACCGCGGCTGCACGCAACCGGCTGCGCCCGATCGTGATGTCGACGCTCGCGATGATCCTCGCGCTGATCCCGCTCGGGGCGGCGATCAGCGGATCGGGCGATCAGATGCTGCAGCCGCTGGCGATTGCGATCATCGCCGGCATCATCGTGCAGCTGCCGCTGGTGCTGGTCGTGATGCCGGTCGTCGTCGGCTGGACCCGGCGTCGCGCTTAAACCGCACCTGTCGGCTTCGAAGACCGGCTCGGAAAATCCCGCGTCATGCGCGCCTTCACGACCGCACGCAGTTCATCGGAAAGTTCCGTGTGATCGAGCCTCTTCAGCAGTGTCGGCAAGCCCGTGAGCCCGCGCTTGGCGAGTTCCCGGGTGAACTCGCGGTCCTTCTCGCGTCCGGCGACATACTTGGAGATCGCGAGATCATGGATCTCGAGGCACAGACCGGTCACGCCATTGGTGTTGGCGTTGTTGACCGGGACCAAGCGATCGCGCCATCCCGCCGGTAGGATCGCCGTGTCCTCGCCGACGCCCTGCGCGTAGTAGCCAAACAATTCGTGAAATGCCGATCCCTCCCCGATGGCGCCGTCGATGAGGTCGGCACGCTCCGGGTGATGCAGAGGATAGACGTCCGCCTCGATCGACCGAACGAGCAATCCCGGTGCCTCCGGGAATGAACCCAGAATGGACTGGCTACCGATGACGATGATCTCGGGATCGTTCGCGATCGCGCCGGCCGCGCGAATGACGTGCTCAAGATCGGAGCGCCGCATGGATGCGCCGGCGTTCCTCCGCCGATAACAGACCGGCAAATGGCGAGGACTGCCGCAACTCGGCCGCGCGCTCGCTGGGTTCCGTCATGATCGAGGCGATTTCCGTCGCCGGTCGTTCGAGGATCTCCTCCCACTGGCGCAGCCCCTCGGGGAGGCCTGCGGAATCGCGAGCCTTCCAGCGTCGGATGTTCCGGCGCGCGCGCTCGACCAGCGCCGGGTCTCGCAACATCCTCTCGGCGATCAGCACGTGCATCACCAAGCTGCGCACCTCCAGACGGCGGTGCGATGAATAGGGGGGTATCGCGACGGGGCCCGCCTCGATCCACCTCGACACTTCTTTGAGTCCCTGCGCGTTGCGCCGGACACGCAAGCGGCGCATGCGCTCCGCGTTGCTGAGCGCCCGGCCGGTGGCCGGCCGGCCGCGCGGCTTCGATCCCGGGATCTCCATGCAATTAATGTAACGGGTTACGATAATATTTGCAAAGGCGTCGCTGCGGGGGGACCCTCGTCGCGTTATTGCCCGCCGAACCCCAGCCGGGCGTAGCCGGACGGATCAACCCGGCGGATCCGCCAGGCGCGCAGCGCGCCGAGCGCACCGGCGACGAACACGAGCGCCGGCAGCACGATCCGCAGCGGACCGGCCGAGCCGGTGAGCACGTCGAAGTGGATCACCGCGAGCGCGAGCACGGCGCCGAGCGCGCCGCTCGCGACGATCGGCGCGATCCGGGTCCGGAACGCGCCGCCTTTCCCGCCGTTGCCGCCCTCCCCGCCGTGGCGGCGTGCGAAGAACACCGGCACCGCGACCGACGAAAGCGCCATCAACGCGATCACGCCGAGCGTGCCGACGTTCGTGAGCCACGAGAACAGCGTGAGCACGGGATCGAGCCCTGAGAGCGCGAACACCGCAAGCACCGCGGCCGCGAGCACCGTCTGGGTCGCGGAACCCGTATGCGGACTCGCGTGGCGCCGGTGCGTGCGCCCGAGCGCGCGCGGCAGCAGGCCGTCGCGGCCGAGCGCGTAGAAGTAGCGCGCGGCGGCATTGTGGAACGCGAGCAGCCCCGCGAACACGCTGGTCACGAACAGCACGCTCATCGTCGCCGACAGCCACGACCCGACGTACTGGGTCGCCAGGTCGAACACGAAGCGGGTCGGATCGGCAAGCGATTTGAGGTGCGCGACCAGACCGCCCGCCCCGGCGCCGTTCACCAGGCACCACAGCGAGAACGCGTAGAAGCCACCGATCAACAGCACCGACAGATAGGTCGCCCGCGGAATCGTGCGTTCGGGATCGCGCGCCTCCTCGCCGTAGATCGTCGTCGCCTCGAAGCCCATGAAGCCCGCGAAACAGAACAGGATCGCGATCGCCGGCGACCCGCTCAAGGCCGCCGCGGGCGTGAACGGGACCCACGTGATCCCGTGCGCGCCGCCGGCGTGCAGGATCGCGACGTCGAGAATCAGCATCGCGACGTATTCGCCGGTCACGAGCACCGCGAGAATCCTCGCCGACAGGTCCACCTGCCGGTAGCCGAGGACCGCGACCGCGGCGAGCGCCGCAAACGAGTAGTCGTACCACGGCCAGTCGAGGTGCGCGGTCTGCAGCAGCAACGCCCGCGCGGCGGTGCCGAACATCCCGTAGATCCCGATCTGCATCGCGTTGTAGGCGACGACCGCGATCAGCGCCGCCGCCCCGCCTGCGATCCCGCCGAGCCCGCGCGCCGCGAACGAGTAGAAGCCACCGGCGGTCACGACGTGGCGCGCCATCGCGGTATAGCCCGCGGCGAACAGCAGCAGCACGACGACGCAGGCGAGCAGCGCCGCGGGCATCCCGGCCCCGTCGCCGAACATCATCCCGATCGGGAAGCCGCCGGCGATCGCGACCAGGGGACCGGCCGCGGATACGACGAAGAACGTGACCGCGCCGACCCCGACCGCATCGCGCCGCAGTCGGTTCGACTCGCGCGCATCCGCGGTCGCGGTCAAACGCTGCGCTCGAACGCGGCGTAGAGCGCGTCCGCGAGCACGTCGATCTCGGCGCGCTGGATCACGAGCGGCGGCGACAGGATGATCTTGGTGCCGACCGGCCGCACCAGCGCGCCGGCCTCCCGGGCCGCCGCGGCGACCCGGTCGGCGTAGCCCGCGGTCGGATCGATCGGCTCGCGGGTCTTCTTGTCCTTCACGAGGTCCAGCGCGACCATCAGGCCCTTGCCGCGCACCTCGCCGACCGCGGCGAAGCGCTCGAGCGGCTTGACCCGCTCCATCAGGTACGCGCCCTGACGGGCCGCATTGCCCGGCAGATCCTCGTCGCGCACGATCGCGAGGCTCGCGAGCGCCGCGGCGCACGCGACCGGATGGCCGGCGTAGGTGTAGCCGTGCATCATCGCGCCGGTGAAGCTCTGGTTGTCGTAGAACGCCGCCGCGATGCGCTCGTTCACCCCGGTCGCGCCGAGCGGCACGTAACCCGAGGAGATCCCCTTCGCGAGGCACACGATGTCGGGCTTCACGCCCCAGCCGCGGCAGCCGAACATCGAGCCGCTGCGGCCGAAGCCGGTCACGACCTCGTCGGCGATCAACAGCACGCCGTGCCGATCACAGACCTCGCGCACCAGCGGCCAGTAGTTCGCCGGCGGCACGATCACCCCGCCCGCGCCCTGGATGGGCTCGGCGACGAACGCGGCAACCGTGTCCGGGCCCTGGAACACGATCTCTCGTTCCAGGAGCTCCGCGCAGATCCTGCCGAGCTCCTTCGGATCCTCGGTGAAGGGATTGCGATAGGTCCACGGCGTCTCGACGTGGAAGCATCCGGGCAGGAGCGGCTCGTAGTTGCGCCGGAACACCGTGTTGCCGTTCACCGACGCGCCACCGAAGTGCGTGCCATGGTAGCCCTGCTTCAGGCTGATGAACTTCACCCGGTCGGCCTGTCCGGTGAGCTTCCAGTACTGTCTCGCGAGCTTCAGCGCGGTCTCGATCGCATCCGACCCGCCGGAGTTGTACACGAAGCGCACGATGCCTTCGGGCGCCATCATCGCGTGCAACACCCGCGAGAGCTCCTCGGCACGCGGATGGCTGATCCCGTCGAACAGCTGGAAGTACTCGAGCTCCTCGAGCTGCGCGACGATCGCGGCCTTCACCTCGCGACGGTTGTGGCCGACGTTCACGTTCCACAGGCCGGCGACGCCGTCGACCAGGCGGTGCCCGGCCTCGTCGATCACGTGGCAGCCGTCGCCGCGCACGATGCGGATCGGCTTGCGCCGGCGCATCTCGCCCGGGTGCAGCATCGGGTGCCAGAAATAGGTCTCTTCGGTCGCGGATGCGGTGTCGACGGCGTTCATCGGGGCCTTCCTCGCGGCCTCCCCGGCCGCCGTGATAGACTCGAAATCGTTCGAGTATATGATCTAGTCCGCTCGCGTCAAGGAGTCCGATGCCGCCCCGGGCGACCGCCACAGCGTCCCCGTTCCTCGCCACCCGCCGCAAGGCGCCGCGCGCCCGCGGGCTCGCCCGCCGGGAGCGCCTGCTCGACGCGGCATGGGACCTGATCGCGGAGCGGGACCTGGGCGCGGTGAGCCTGGTCGACGTCGCCGCTCGCGCCGAAGTGCCGGTCGGCTCGGCCTATCACTACTACGACGACATCCGCGAGGTGTACGAGGCGCTCGCCGCGCGCGTCGCGGCCCAACTCCTGGAGCGGCACGCGGCGCCGCTGCGCCGGCGACCGCGCCGCTGGGCACAGGTGGTCGAGGAATTGATCGATCGCGGCGTCGCATACTTCAACGAGCACCCCGCGGCGGCCGGTCTGCTGATCGGCCCGCAGACCCCGCCGCAACTGAAATTCCGCGACCGCGAGCGCGATCGGGTGCTCGCGCAGGTGTTCGAGTCGCAGGTCGACGCGCGCTTCGAGTTGCCGCGGTTCGCCGAGCGTCCGGCGGTGTTCTTCCGCGCGCTCGAGATCGCCGATCTGATGTTGAGTCTGTCGATCGTCGACGACGGCGTGATCACGCCCGCGATGACCGCCGAGGCGAAGCGCGCATGCATCGCGTACCTCGGCAGCTACGTTCCCGCGGTCCTGCCCCGCCGTCGGCTAGCGGCGCGGCCGCCGCGACGCTCAGCCCTTCGGGGTCTTTGACACCGCGCGCCCGTGCGCCGCGTCCCACTTCTCGACCGCGGCCATCGTGTACGCGACGTGATGGTCGGGATTGAGCGCGGTATAGGTATAGAGGATCCGATCGTCGGGCGCGATCACGTAGGAGGTGCGGTTCGCGTACTTCGGGTCGAGCCACAGCACCGCGTCATAGGACTTCATGATCTTCTGATTCGCGTCCGAGGCGACCGGAAACGCCTTGCGGCAATCGGTCACCGAGAACTTGTTCAGCGTCGCGATCGTGTCGTGCGAGACCCCGATCACGGTCGCGCCGAGTTGCTTGAACTTCGGCATCGCAGCCGCGAAATCATGCGCCTCGATCGTGCAGCCCTTGGTGAAGGCGGCCGGATAGAAATAGAGCACCACCGGACCCTTCGCGAGCGCGTCCGCGAGAGAGAACGTGAACGGCTTGCCGGCGAGCGTCGCCTCGGTCGTGAACAGCGGCGCCTTCGCACCCACCTTGAGCGCCGCGAATGCCGGCGCCGCGGCGATCGAACCGGCGAGCGCCACGAGAATGAGTCGCTTCATCGCGATGACCCTCTTGGAGGAGAAGCCTCAGGAACGCGAGTGTGCGCCAAGGCGCGAATGCGATCAATACGCATTGCGGTCGGCTCCCGATCGGCCGCGCGCTCGTCTCAGTCGAGTTCGGCCTGGAGCGCGGCGACCACGCGGTCGACGTCCTCGTCGCGCATCGCGGGGAACAGCGGCAGCGTCACGGTCTCGCGCCCGATCCGCGCGGCGTTCGGATAGTCCTCGGCCCGGAAGCCGTGCTGCCGGTAGAACGTCATCCCGGGGATGCAGGGGTAGTGCACGCCGATCCCGATCCCGCGGGCGGCCATCGCCCGCTGGAACTGCGGTCGGGAGATCCCGCGTGCAACGAAGTCGATCAGCACCGTGACCATGTGCCAGCTGTGGCCCTCGTCGCCGCGCGCCGGCAGCATGACCCGGTCGAAGTCCGCGAGGCGCTCGAAATAGCGCGCCGCGAGGAGCCGCCGGCGCGCGTTGAACTCATCGAGACGGCGCAATTGCCCGAGCCCGACCGCGGCGGCGACGTCGGAAAGGTTGCTCTTCGCGCCCGCGAACTCGACGTCGATCTCGCCGTCGGCGTTGCGCCGGATCCCGTGGAAGCGGTGCCGCTCGATGCGCTCGACGAGCGCGGCGTCCGTGGTCGCGATCGCGCCGCCCTCGATCGAGGTCATGTTCTTGTTCGGATGGAAGCTGAACACCGCGACGTCGCCGAAGCTGCCGATCGGCCGGCCCCGGTGGCGCGTGCCGATCGCGTGCGCGGCGTCCTCGACGACCCGCAGCCGGTGGCGCTCGGCGATCGCGAGCAGCGCGTCCATATCGACCGCGAGCCCGGAGAAGTGCACCGGCATGATCGCCTTGGTGCGCGGCGTGATCGCCCGCTCGACCTGGCCGACATCGAGATTGCGCGAGGCGAGATCGACGTCGACGAACACCGGGGTCGCGCCCGCGCGCACGATCACGTTCGCGCTCGCCGCGAAACTCATCGCCGGCACGATCACCTCGTCGCCCGGACCGACCCCGCACGCGAGCAACGCGATCTCGAGTCCCTCGGTCGCCGAGGTGAGCGCCCGCACGGTGCGCGCACCGCCGAGGTAGTCGGCAAGCGCCGACTCGAATTCCAACACCCGCGGTCCGCTCGCGAGCTGTCCCGAGCGCAGCACCGCGGCGACCGCCGCGATCGTCGCCTCGTCGAGCGTCGGACGGGTGAACGGCAGAAAATCCTTCATGTGACACTCCTCGATACCAGCACGACGCCACCGCAGATCAGCGCGATGCCGAGCAGGCGCTCCGGCGTCAGGGCCTCGCCGAGCCACAGCGCCGAGGCGAACGCGACGACGACGTACCCCAGCGACAGCATCGGGTACGCGACGCTGACCGGCGCCTTCGCGAGCGCCGCGAGCCACACGCACAGGCTCGCCGCGTAGCAGGTCATTCCGAGCCAGAACGGCGGGCTGCGCAGCAGCACGCCGATGCTCGCGACGAGCGTCGCGAGATCGAAGCGCGTGAACGCGGCGAGCGGCCGGGTCGCCACCTTCAGCGCGAGCTGCGCCGCGGCGTTCAGGCCGACGCCGCTCAGGATCAGCACCCAGGTGAGCACGCTCATCGCCGCGACACCAGCACCCGGTGCCCGTCGCGCCCGAGTACCCGCATCGGCACGCCGCGCGCGGCGAGGCTCTCGTACAAGGATCGCTCCATCACCGCGCAGGCCCGCCCCGAGGCTTGCCAGCGCGCGACGAACCCCGCGATCGTCGGGATCTCGCGGTCCGGCGCGTACTGCAATCCGTAGTTAAGCTCGCCGCGATAGGAGGCGAGATCCACCGTACGCCGCCAGTAGAACGGCAGCGTCTGGTCGTAGGTCGCGACGCTGTAGATCGGCACGGTCCGGTCGACGGCCGGCAACGACTCGGCGAGGCCCCGGCCCGAGTAGAGCGGCGCGACCAGCGTCGAGGCGCGGATCAGCAGCAACACCCCGAGGCACCAGCCGGCGCCGAGGAACACCGCCCCGCCGGTCGGATCGCGGTCCCGGCGCACCAGCACGAACGCGGCGGTCAGCGCGAGCACGAGCGCGATCCGCAGGATCGGGCCCGCGAGCGGCAGGAAGTACGCCCCCTGCGCGCTACCGGCGAGCAGTCGGGGCAGCGCGAAGTGCACGGCGACGAACGCGATGGCGACCGCGAGCGTGATCGCGGCCGCGACGATCGTGTCCCGCCGCAGCGCCGAGGCCGGGCGCAGCGCGATCAGGATCGCAAGCGGCGGCATCACCGGCAGGAGATACGGCACGAGCTTCGAGTCCGAGATCGAAAAGAAAAGAATCGTGAACGCGATCCACACCCACAGGAATCGCGACGGATCGAATACCGGCACGGGCTTTCTTGCCCGCCAGCCGGTGAGGAGCACCCTTCCAGCGGTCACGGTCCACGGGAGCGAGCCGGCGGCGTACACGCCGAGGAAGTACCACCACGGCGCCTCCCGATCGGCAAGCGGCGTCAGATACCGCTCGATGTGCTGGCGGACGATGTAATAGTGCAGGAAGCCCGGCAATCGCTGCTCCGCGAGCCAGTGCCAGGGCAGCGCGATCGCCACGAACACCGGCACGCCCACGCCGAACGACAGACGCTTCCAGATCGACGCGTCGCGCGCGATGAGCGAGTACAGCACCAGGCTCGCCGCGGGAATCGCGAGCGCTTCGAGGCCCTTGGTCAGCACGCCGAGCGCGGCGGCCGCCCACGCGAGCACCATCCAGCGCCGCTCCGCCTCAGGGCGGACCTGCGCGAGCAGGAACGCGGCGAGCGCGGCCGTGAGGTAGAAGCACAGGCTCATGTCGAGCGAGAGCATCTGGCCGATCACCGGGAACAGCGCGAGACTCGCGAGCACCGCCGCCGCCCGCCACGCCGCCCGCTCGTTCCACAGCGCGCGCACCAGGAAGAACACGATCAGGAGCGTCCCGAAGGCGGTCAGCGTCGGATAGAGCCGCGCCGAGAACTCGGACAGCCCGAACAGACGGTAGCTCGCCGCGGTCGCCCAGTACTGCAACGGCGGCTTCTCGATGTAGATCAGCCCATCGAGATGCGGGATCACCCAGTCGCCGCCGACCAGCATCTCTCGCGGAATCTCCGCGTACCGGCCTTCGTCGGGATTGAACAATGGCCGGGTCGCGATCACCGAGAACCACACGAGCACGACGAGCGCCGCGAGCAGCACGAACAGCCCCCGGCCGGCGAACGGCGAGCCGCTGCCCTCCTCCCGCGGCGCCGGGTCCGCGTCGCTCGCCGAGCCGCTCACGCCGCGACCTCGAGCGGCTCCGCCGGCGCCGCGAGGAGCCCCGAGCGGCCCGGGACGCCACGCATCACGACCGGCGCGGTCGGCAAGGCGTGCTCGGTCGCGAGCGCGTGGATCGTCGCGACCCGGCCGACGGCGACGCCCGCGTCGCGCCAGCGCGCGAGCAGGCGCTCGAACGCGCCCAGGAGCCGCTGGCCTTCGAGCTCGGCGTGCAAGGTGAACACCTGCAGCCGCGGCGCGTCCGGCGCCACCGAGCGCGCGAACACCGCGTCCGCGACGCTCGACTCGTCGACGCCGTCGACGCCGAGCAGCTCATCGAAGGTCGGCAGCGTCGTCGGCAGCTGCGCACACGCGCCCGGCGCACGCGCCGCGGCCGCCGACTCGTCCGCGAGCCGCGGCCAGAACGGCTCCGAACCGCGGGTGTCGCTCGCATACGCCAGACCGTACTCTCGCTCCAGCGCGAGCGCGGTGTCGTTGATCTGCCAGCCGGCGGCCGCGTGCGAACGCGGCGGCGCGCCGAACACGCGCGCGAACGCCTCGATCCCGCGCGCGAACTCGGCTCGCGTCCACTCGGGGGTCGCGCCCACGACGCGATCCTGCCAGCGCACGTGATCATAGGTGTGCAGGCCCACTTCGAACCCGCGATCGCGCACCGCACGCATCTCGTCGCCCGCCGCGCGGCCGATGTCCGGCCCGGGGAGCAGCACCCCGTACAGGAGCGTGCGCACCCCGTAGTGCTTCAGCACCGAGGTGCGAGCGACCTTCTTCGCGAAGCCCGGCCGGAACGCACGGCGCAGCGCGCGCCCGGTGTGGTCCGGTCCGACCGAGAAATAGAAGGTCGCGTCGAGCCGCTCGCGCGCGAGGAGCGCGGCGAGCCGCGGCACGCCCTCGCGCGTCCCGCGCAACGTGTCGACGTCGACCTTGAGGCCGACGTGCACGCGTTCACGCATCACGCGACAGCAGGGCCGAGGCCGACGGCAGCGCGTGCGCGTACGCGTCGAAGATCGCGTTCAGCGCGGTCCGCATGTCCGTCTTCGGCGTCCAGCCGAGATCCGCGGTCGTGTTCGCGATCGACGGCAGCCGCGCCGGGATGTCCGCGTAGCCCTTGCCGTAGTACTGCATCGCCGAGACCTCGACGAGCTGCGTCTGGCGCGCGGTCGGCGCGTACTCCGGGCGCGAGCGCGCGATCTCGAGCATCGTCTCCGCGAGTTCGCGGATCGAATAGAGGTTGTGCGGGTTGCCGATGTTGTAGATCTTGCCGTCGGCGATCCCGCCCGGGTTGTCGATGATCTTGGTCAGGCATTCGACCGCGTCGTCCACGTAGGTGAACGCGCGCGTCTGGTGGCCGCCGTCGACGAGCTTGATCGATTCGCCACGGACGATGTGACCGAGGAACTGCGTGAGCACCCGCGAGCTCCCCTCCTTCGGCGTGTCGATGCTGTCGAGGCCCGAGCCCACCCAGTTGAACGGGCGAAACAGCGTGAACTGCAACCCCTGCTGCCCGTACGCCCAGATCACCCGGTCGAGGAGCTGCTTCACGCAGGAGTAGATCCAGCGCTGCTCGTGGATCGGTCCCAGCACGAGCTGCGAGGTCGCCGGGTCGAACGCCTTGTCGCGCGAGGCGCCGTACACCTCCGAGGTCGAGGGGAACACGACGCGCTTGCCGTACTTCACGCAGTGGCGAATGATCGGCAGGTTCGCCTCGAAGTCCAGCTCGAACACCTTCAACGGCGCACTCACGTAGGTCGCCGGCGTCGCGATCGCGACCAGCGGGAGGATCACGTCGCACTTGCGCACGTGGTACTCGACCCACTCCTTGTTGATCGTGATGTCGCCCTCGACGAAGTGGAAGCGCGGGCCGTTCATCAGGGTCGAGACGCGGTCGGACTGCAGGTCCATCCCGTAGATCTGCCAGTCCGTGTTCGCGAGAATGTACTTGCTGAGGTGATGGCCGATGAAGCCGTTCACCCCGAGGATCAACACGTTTTTCAATTTCGGCTCCTCGCCAGGTCTTCGCGGTCGTCGAGCGCGAGCGGCAGCCGCGCGAGCGCGGCTGGCGGCGCCTCCGGGGTCGCCGGTCGGCCGTCGACCGCGAGCTTCAGCACTCGCAGACGGCGTCCGTCGGGGCAGTCGACGAACCACGCCCCCTCGCTAGCATACAGGCACGGCGCACACCCGGCATCGCGCGCGGGCGCGGAGTCGAGACGCGTCTCCTGGAACTCGAACCGGTGGCCGCCGGCCTCGCAGAATGCGCCGGGGAACGGCGGTGCGACCGCGCGCACCAGGTCGTGCACCGCCTTCGCGCCGTGACGCCAGTCGATCCGGCCGTCCTCCGGTCGCCGCCGCCCGTAATACGAGCCGCGCGCGAGGTCGAGCGGCACGGCCGCGGCGGTGCCGGCGATCAGCCGCGGAAGACTGCGCGCGAGCACGACCGCCGCGGCCTCGGCGACCCGCAGCGACACCGCGAGCGCATCGTCGTTCTCGCCGATCGGCACTGGCGCCTGATCGACGAGCGCGCCGGCGTCCGGCTTCTCGACCATCGTGTGCAGGCTCGCGCCGGTCTCGGTCTCGCCGTTCAGGATCGCCCAGTGCACCGGCGCCCGACCCCGGTACTTCGGCAGCAGCGAGCCGTGCAGGTTCAATGCCCCGCGCGGGGCGACCTCGAGCCAGCCGCGCGCGAGCAGATGCCGGTAGTAGAACGAGAACAGGAAGTCCGGCCGCGCGGCCCGCCCCGCCTCGATCCACTCAGGCGTGTTCGGGTCGTCCGGGGTCACGACGCGCAGGCCCTTCGCGCGCGCGAGTTCCGCGACGCTCGCGAACCAGCGCCGCTCGTGCGGGTCGTCCGCGTGGGTGAACACCAGCGGGACCTCGACGCCCTGCGCGAGGAGCACCGCGAGACAGCGTGCGCCGACCTCGCTGTACGCGAACACGACCGCACGGGTCACGCGTCCTCGCCCCCGGCGTCGGCATCCGCTTCGAGGACCGCCTGGATGATGTAGCGCGGCCGCTCGCGCACCTGCGCATAGATGCGCCCGACGTACTCGCCGAGCAGCCCGATCCCGAAGAGCGCGATCCCGACCAGGAAGAACAGGATCCCGAACAGCGTGAAGACGCCCTGGACCTGCGGCCCGAAGAACAGCCGCTGCAGCGCGAGGTACACGACCAGTACCGCCGACAGCAGCGAGATCGCCATCCCGACCATCGAGAAGAACTGCAGCGGCACCAGCGAGAAGCCGGTGATCAGATCGAAGTTCAGGCGGATCAGGCTGTACATCGAGTACTTCGATGCGCCGGCGAAGCGTTCCTCGTGCGCGATCGGGATCTCGACCGCGCGCATCGCATAGAGCGAGGCGAGCGCCGGGATGAAGGTGTTCACCTCGCGGGTCTGGTTCAGCGCCTCGACGATCGAGCGTGCGTAGCCGCGCATCATGCAGCCCTGGTCGGTGATCCGCACCGGCGTGATCCATTCGCGCAGGCGGTTGATCGCCCGCGAGAACGCGCGCCGCCACAGACGGTCCTGGCGCTGCATCCGGATCGTGCCGACGTAGTCGTAGCCTTCCTCGAGCTTCGCGAGGATCCGGCCGATCTCCTCCGGTGGGTTCTGCAGGTCCGCATCCAGCGTGATCACGTAGTCCCCGCGCGCGTGCGCGAGTCCCGCCATCACCGCCGAGTGCTGCCCGAAGTTCGCGTGAAACAGCACGACCCGTGTCTCCCGCGGGCGGCGCGCGAACTGCTCGCGCAGGATCGCCGCGGACCGGTCGCGGCTGCCGTCGTTCACGAACACGCACTCGTAGGCGACCCCGAGCGCGTCGAGCGCCGCGTACAGCCGGCCGAACAGGGTCGGCAGCACCGACTCCTCGTTGTACACCGGGATCACGATCGAGAGCTTCGGGGTGGGCCTTGCCACGGGCGCGTCTCTAGTGATCCGCCGGGACCGCGCCTTCGCTGCGCAGGCGCCGTTCGATCTCGCCGGTTCGCTCGCGCATCAGGCCCTCGGACCCGCGCGCCTCGACGTTGAGGCGCAGGAGCGGTTCGGTGTTGGAGCTGCGCAGGTTGAAGCGCCAGTCGGCGTACTCGAACGACACGCCGTCGGTGCGATCGACGCCGAGCGCCGCGGGTGCGTACGCGGCCTCGATCGCCGCAATCGCGCGGACGGCGTCCGGCACGCGATAATTGATCTCCCCGCTCGCCGGGAACGCGCGCATCCGCGCGCCGACGAGCTCGGAGAGCGACCGGCCGCTCTCTCCCAAGAGCTGCGTGACCAGGAGCCAGGGGATCATCCCGCTGTCGCAGTACGCGAACCGGCGGAAGTAGTGGTGCGCGCTCATCTCGCCGCCGTAGACCGCGTCGACGGCGCGCATCTTGTCCTTGATGAACGCGTGTCCGGACTTGCAGAGCACCGGTTCCCCGCCCGCCGCACGCACCATCTCGATCGTGTTCCAGGTGAGGCGCGGATCGTGCACGACGCGGCCGCCACGCTCGCCGCGCAGCAGGAGCGAAGCGAGAAGACCGACGATGTAGTACCCCTCGATGAACCCCCCGTTCTCGTCGAACAGGAAGCAGCGGTCGAAGTCTCCGTCCCACGCGATCCCGAGGTCCGCGCCGTGACGGCGGATCGCCTCGATCGTCGGCCGGCGGTTCTCCTCGATCATCGGATTCGGGATTCCGTTCGGGAAGCGCCCGTCGGGCTCGTGGTGCACCTTCACGAACTCGAACGGCAGGTGCGGCTCGAGCCGGTCGATCACGAGGCCCGCGCCACCGTTGCCCGCATTCACGACGATCTTGAGCGGACGCAGCCGCGCGCGATCGACGTAGGACAGGAGGTGCGCGATGTACGCCGCGGTCACGTCGACCGAGCGGTGCTCGCCGGGCCGGCCCGGCGCGGTGAAATCCCCGCGCTCGGCCTGCGCGCGGATCTCGGCGAGCCCGTTGTCGCCGCTCACCGGGCGCGAGCCCTCGCGCACGAACTTCATCCCGTTGTAGTCCGCCGGATTGTGGCTCGCGGTCACCATGATCCCGCCGTCGTAGCCGCCGTCGAAGGTCGCGAAGTACACGCCCTCGGTCCCACAGACGCCGATCTCGTCGACCGCGACGCCGGAGTCGGTGAGTCCGCTGCGCAAGGCCGCCGCGAGCGCCATGCTCGACAAACGGACGTCGCGACCGACCACGACGCGGCGCGGCGACAGGAACGCCGCATACCCCCGGCCGACGCGGTACGCCACGTCCTCGTTCAGCTCGTCCGGTATCCGGCCGCGCAGATCGTAGGCCTTGAAGCAGGTGATCGGCTTCACGTGTTCGTGCCCTCGCGACCGTAGTTGTCCTCGAGGCGCACGATGTCGTCCTCGCCGAGGTAGGAGCCGGACTGCACCTCGATCAGGTGCAGGGGCACCTTGCCCGGGTTCTCGATCCGATGGGTCGCGCCGATCGGGATGTAGGTCGACTGGTTCTCCGACAGCAGGAAGGTCTCGCCGTTGCGGGTGATCTTCGCGGTGCCCGACACCACGATCCAGTGCTCGGCGCGATGATGGTGCATCTGCAGCGACAGCACCGCGCCCGGCTTCACCATCAGGCGCTTCACCTGGAAGCGCGCGCCCGCGTCGATGCTGTCGTAGCTGCCCCAGGGACGGAACACCTCGCGGTGCAACGCGGATTCGGAGCGGCCCGCCTTCTTCAGTCGCCCGACGAGTTCCTTCACGTCCTGCACCCGGCCCTTCGGCGCGACCAGCACCGCGTCCTTGGTCTCGACGACGACGTGATCCTCGAGGCCGACGGTCGCGACCAGGCGGCTGGTCGAGTGCACGTAGCAATCTTCCGTGTCGTGCACGATCACGTCGCCCTGGAGCACGTTGCCGTTCTCGTCCGCCGCGAGCGCATCGAACAGCGACGACCATGAGCCCACGTCGCTCCAGCCCGCGTCCAGCGGCACCACGACCGCGTCGCGGGTCTTCTCCATCACGGCGTAGTCGATCGACTCGCTGCGGCAGCGCTCGAACGCGGCACGATCGATCCGGATGAAATCGAGGTCCTGTTTCGCCGCCGCGCTCGCGGCGGTCGTCGCCTCGAGAATGTCCGGCGCGAGGCGCTCGAGTTCCTCGAGGAATCGCGCCGCGGTGAACACGAACATCCCGCTGTTCCAGTAGTAGTCGCCCGACGCGACGAACTGCTCGGCGAGCTCGAGCGGCGGCTTCTCGGTGAACTCGGCGACCCGGTACGCCTCGCCCACCGGTTCGCCGCGACGGATGTAGCCGTAGCCGATCTCGGGCGCGTGCGCGACGATGCCGAAGGTCACGAGGTGGCCGGCGCGTGCGAGCGCGATCGCCTCGGCCGCCGCGCGCTGGAACGCATGTGCATCGCGGATCACGTGGTCCGCGGGCGCGATCACCAGCACCGCGTCCGGAGCGATCCGCCGCGCCGCGAGCGCCGCGAGCGCGACCGCGGGCGCGGTGTTGCGGCCGACCGGCTCGAGCAGGATCGCCGCGGGGGATTGTCCGAGGAGGCGCAGCTGCTCGGCGACCGTGAAACGGTGCGCCTCGTTGCACACGACGATCGGCGCCTGCGCACCCGCGATCCCGGCGAGCCGCACTGCCGTGTCCTGCAGCATCGTCTGCTTGCCCGCGAGCGCGAGCAGCTGCTTCGGGTAGAGCTCGCGCGACAGCGGCCACAGCCGCGTGCCCGCCCCACCCGACAGGATCACCGGGATCACCGTGCTCATGCGTGTTTCCTCGAGCGCTCAGCGCTTGCCGCGGCCGATCGCATAATACTGGAAGCCGAGCGCGTGCATCTGCGCCGGGTCGTAGAGGTTGCGGCCATCGAAGATCACCGGATGCTTCAAGCTCCCCTTGATCGCCTCGAAGTCCGGGCTGCGGAATTCCTGCCACTCGGTCACGATCACGAGCGCATCGGCCCCGGCGAGCGCCTCATCGGCGTCGCGGCACAACGCGAGCGCCGCGCGCTCGCCATACAGCCGCCGCGCCTCGGTCATCGCGACCGGGTCGTACGCGCGCACCTGCGCGCCCGCGTCAAGGAGGGACTCGATCAGCACCCGGCTCGCCGCCTCGCGCATGTCGTCGGTGTTCGGCTTGAACGCGAGCCCCCAGAGCGCGAACGTGCGCCCCTCGAGCGTCTCGAAGTGCGCGCGGATCTTGTCGAGGAGCCTTCGCTTCTGGCGCGCGTTCACCGATTCGACCGCATCGAGGATCCGCGCCTCGTAGCCGACCTCGGCCGCCGAGCGCGCGAGCGCCTTCACGTCCTTCGGGAAGCACGAGCCACCGTAGCCGACGCCGGGGTAGATGAACGAGTAGCCGATCCGCGGGTCGGAGCCGATCCCGAGGCGCACCTGCTCGATGTCGGCGCCGAAGTGCTCGGCAAGGTTCGCGAGCTCGTTCATGAAGCTGATCTTGGTCGCGAGCATCGCGTTCGCCGCGTACTTGGTGAGCTCCGCCGAGCGGATGTCCATCACGATCATGCGGTCGTGATTGCGGGTGAACGGCTCGTACAGCGCGCGCATCAGCTGCGCCGCGCGCTCGCTGTCGGTGCCGACGACGACCCGGTCGGGCTTCATGAAGTCCGCGATCGCGGCCCCCTCCTTCAGGAATTCCGGATTCGAGACCGTGTCGAACGCGAGGCCGAGACCGCGCCTTAGAATCGCGCCACGCACCGCCTCGCGCACCTTGTCGGCGGTGCCGACCGGCACCGTCGACTTGGTGATCACGACCTTGTATTCGCCCATCCGCTCGCCGATCGTGCGTGCGACCGAGAGCACGTGGCGCAGGTCCGCCGAGCCGTCCTCGTCCGGCGGGGTGCCGACCGCGATCAGCAGGAAGAGTCCGTGGGCGACGCCTTCGTCCGCATCGAGCGTGAACCGCAATCGCCCGGCCGCGGCGTTGCGCCGCACGAGCGCATCGAGTCCCGGCTCGTGGATCGGGATCTCGCCGCGGTTCAGCATCGCGATCTTGCGCTCGTCGACGTCGACGCAGACGACGTGATTGCCGGCGTCCGCGAGGCAGGCGCCGGTCACGAGCCCGACGTAGCCCGAGCCGAAGATCGTGATTTTCATCTGTAATAATCTGATTTAGAAAGGAAAATAGGCCGGCATCCTAGCCAATTCGGGCGGGCGAGTAAAGGACGCGGTCGAGTGAACGCGCACTGGCCCGACGCCGCCTGCCGGTGGGATCGACGCTACGAGAGCCTGAGCCGCAACGCCGCCTGAATCGCCCCGCGCATCGCCGCGGGCAGGTCCACCTCGCGCGCGAGTTCCGGCCAGCGCGCGACCGCGCCGCAGACCTCGTCGAGGAGCGCATCCGCCCGCCCGCGCTTCAAGCCCGCGACTGCCGCGACCGCGCGCAGATCCGCCCGGGTGATCGCCTCGCGCCGCCCGTTGATCGTCATCTGATGGCGCGCGGTCCACGCGCCGCTCGGGTTGTACGCATAGGTCACGTCGAACGCCGGCGCGAGCGACCAGCGCCCCGCCTTGTCCATCAGGAACGCGATGTTCTTCACGTGATCGTCCTGGTTGCGCGCGACCACGTTGAACGCCATGCGCCGGAACTGCTGCTCCCGGTCGCTCATCGGCAGTCCGAGGCGCTTGATCGCATCGAAGCACTGCTCATAGGAGTGCGCGCCGGCGGCGTTGTAATCGAGGTGCGCGAGCGCGCCCAGGGATTGCGCGTGCACCTTGCCGCCGTTGGCATCGCGATCGTAGCGACGCGTCATGAAATGGCGCCGCCCGCCCTCCTCGAGGAGCCGGCAGTCCATCATCGTGATCCCGGCCGCCGCGGCCATCCGGGAGTATGCGTATTCGACGACCGTGTAGCCGCGCGGGTCCTCGAGTTCCTTGTCGCGGTTGCCGGACACGCCGTCGAATTTGAGCAACCAGTAGGTGAACCCCGGGGGCGCGGTGACCTGACCCGAGCGCACCTCGTCGGTCGCGGGATTCCACGCGATCACCGCTTTCGCGCGGGCGCCGCCCGCCGAGGTCCCGACCCGCAGGATCTCGGTGAGCGCGGTGTGACGGCGAGCGAC
>JAJXYU010000184.1 GCA_021780395.1 Pseudomonadota bacterium | reverse complement strand
CGGCTGCTGCCGCCGACCGCCCGTTCGATGCGCCGGATGGACCGGATCAGCGGGCGCAGCGACGACATGCTGATCATCCGCGGCGTGAACCTGTTCCCGACCCAGGTCGAGGAGCTGATCCTGCGCATGCCGCAGCTGATGCCGCACTACCAGTTGATCGTGACCCGCGAGGGACATCTCGACGAGCTCGAGGTGAAGGTCGAGGTGCGCGCCGAGGCCTGGGAGGAACTCGCGACCGGCGGGATCGAGACCGTCGCCGCAGAGCTTCGCCATCACATCAAGGCGTACATCGGCGTGAGCGCGACGGTCACGCCGGTCGGACCGAACGGGATCGAACGCTCCGGAGGCAAGGCGCGCCGCATCGTCGATCAGCGCGCTCGCCGCGGCGGCTGAGCGGCGCAGGCCGCCTCGAGGCAATCCCGGCCCGCGCGCCATGCCGATCATCGAACGCGATCCCTGGCGACGGCAATACTTCGACGATGTCCCCTGCCCCACGGACGTGTCGATCCCGACCGACGACGCCGACGCGTGGACGCTGCATCCACGCCATCGCTGGGTCTACGACAAGCTCCGAATCGCCGAATCGCAGGGCATCGAATGCGCTCCGCACGGCGTCGCGCCGCGCCGCTATCCGGTGTTCAGCAAGCCGATCGTGAACCTGCGCGGGATGGGGCTCGGGAGCCGCGTGCTCGCCGATGCGCGCGCGGCCGCGCGCCATCAGCGGCCGGGACATCTGTGGATGGCCTTGCTCACCGGCGTGCACGTGAGCACCGACCTCGCGGTCGAGAACGGCCGGGTGCGCTGGCTGCGGCACGTGGTCGGGACTCCGGGGCCGCAAGGGACCTTCGATCATTGGGTGATCGCGGCCGCGCTTCGGCCGGCGCTCGCCGCCTATTGCCGCGCGTGGGCCGAGGCACACCTGCCGGGTTACACCGGGATGCTGAACCTCGAGACGATCGGCGAGCGGATCATCGAGGTGCACCTGCGCTTCGCCGATCAGTGGCCGGATCTGTACGGCCCCGGCTGGGTCGATGCGGTCGTGCGTCTGTACGCGCAGCGCCGCTGGCGCTACGCGGACCACGAGCGCGTCGACGGCTACAGCGTCGTGCTGTTCGGGCCGCATGGGCGGCGCTACCGGCATCCGCCGCCCGAGCGGGTCGCGGCGATCCTGCGCCGCGACGCGGTCTCGAGCGTGCAGATTCCGTTCGACGAGACGCGCGCGCCGAGCGCGCACGCGATGCCACCGGGGGGCTTTCGCCTGGCGATCGTGAACTGCCGGCGCCTCTCGGCGGGGCGCCGCGCCCGTCGGGAGCTCGCGGAAGGTTTCGGCGTGCCCGCGGTGCTGCGCGTCGCGACCGCCCGCCGGGCGGGGTACGACTGAGATCGGATCCGCTCAGCGACGCCGCGATCGGATCGCCGCGAGCCCGTCGCGCGCGTCCTGCAGGCGAAAGCCGAGGAACTCGAGCGCGAGCGACGCATCGAAGCTCGGACCGGCGAGGCGCAGCCAGTTGTTGAGCGCGTGCTTGGTCCAGCGCATCGCGGTCGCACTGCCGGCGGCGAGTTCCACCGCGATCCCGAGCGCCGTGTCGCGCACCGCCTCGTCGTCGACGCACAGCGCGACCAGGCCGATCCGCTCGGCCTCCTCGCCCGAGATCGGCCGGTTCGTCAGCAGGTGGTAGCGCGCCTTCGCGAGCCCGCACAGCAGTGGCCAGATCATCACCGAGTGATCGCCCGCGGCGACGCCGATGCGGGTGTGGCCGTCGAGGATCTTCGCGCTGCGGCCGGCGACCGACACGTCCGCGAGCAGCGCGACCGCGAGGCCCGCCCCGACCGCCGAGCCCCGGATCGCGGACACGACCGGCTTCGAACAGTTCACGAGGTTGTAGACGAGGTCGCTCGCCTCCTTCCACACGCGCACGAGCGTCGCTTCATCCTCGATCATGCGTTCGATCATCGCGAAATCCCCGCCGGCGGAGAAATGCTCGCCGGCACCGCGGATCAGTACCGAGCGCACCGTGTCGTCGACGTCGATCTCGCGCCACAAGCGCGCGAGTTCGCCGTGCATCGCCTCGGACGCGGCATTGTGCCGGCCGGGGTTCGCGATCACGACCTCGAGGACGCCCGGCGACGGCGACTCGAACTGAAGGCTCCGGTAGGTCGACCGGTAGTGCGAGGGATCGGCGGTCGCGCTCATTCGATGATCCTCCCCCGGTCGGCCGCGGTTGCGTTCAGCGCGACTCGTCGGGAACCGCGTACACGCTGACCATGGTCAGCACGTCGTAGGCCGCGACGGTCTCGCCGTGCTGATTGGTGATCTCGGTGTCCCAGCGGACCTCGCCCCAGCCCTTGTCGGCGCGCAAGGACTTTTGCTTGCAGGTGAGGCGCACGCGGATCGAGTCGCCGGGCTTCACCGGCTTCACGAACCGCAACCCGTCGAGACCGTAGTTGCCGAGGACCGGTCCGTAGGCGGGATCGACGAACAGGCCGGCCGCGGCCGAGATCAGGAAATAGCCGTGCGCGACCCGGCCGCCGAACAAGGGATTGCGAGCCGCGTCGGCATCGCTCATGTGGGCATAGAAACGATCGCCGCTCAGCGCCGCGAACGCCTCGATGTCGGCGAGCGTGACCTCGCGTGCGCCGGAGCGGAACGTGTCGCCGATCGCGAGCTCGCCGAACGGCTTGCGGAACGGATGCCGGCCGGGGTCGCGCTCGTGCGCGCCGCGGATCCAGCGTCCGCCGATCGTGGTCAGCACGTCGGGCGAGCCCTGCACCGCGATGCGCTGCAGGTAGTGCAGCACGCCGCGCAGTCCTCCCATCTCCTCGCCGCCGCCCGCGCGCCCCGGTCCGCCGTGCACCAGCGGCGCGAGCGGGGATCCGTGCCCGGTCGACTCCCCGGCGCAGTGCCGGTCGACCACCAGCACCCGGCCATGGTACGGCGCGAGTCCCAGGACGAGTTCCGCCGCGATCGCGGGGTCCGCGGTGAATACCGAACCGGCGAGACTCCCCTCGCCGCGTCGCGCGAGTTCGATTGCCTGCCCGAGCCCGCGGTACGGCACGATCGTCGCGACCGGACCGAAGGCCTCGACCGAGTGGACCACGTCGGCCGAAGCGCCGTCCCGGCAGCGCAACAGCAGCGGCGCGACGAATGCACCGTCGCGCGCATCGGCGCCGCGCACGCGCGGGAGGCCCGGCGTCTCGCGCACCGGATCC
This sequence comes from Pseudomonadota bacterium, assembly GCA_021780395.1. The sequence goes on along the minus strand of JAJXYU010000184.1, from coordinate 2,288 downwards.
GCGCCGGCGCGCAAGGCCTCGATCCGGCCGAGCACCTCGGTCCGCTGCTCGCGGCTCGCGAGCGGTCCCATCTGGACTTCGGCGAGCCGCGGGTCGCCGATCACGATCTCCTCGAGGCGCGCGGCGATCGCCGCGGCCGCCGCGTCCGCGAACGCCGCCGGCACGATCGCCTTGCGGATCGCGGTGCACTTCTGCCCGGCCTTCGCGGTCATCTCGCGCACCACCTCGGCGACGTAGAGATCGAATTCCGGCGTGCCGGGCGCCGCATCGGGGCCGAGGATCGAGGAGTTCAGCGAGTCGGTCTCCGCGATGAACCGCACGGCGTGCCGCACGATCGCGGCGTGGGTGCGCAAGCTCGCCGCGGTACTCGCCGAGCCGGTGAACGACACGACGTCCTGGCAGCCGAGGTGATCGATGAGATCGCCGGCGCTACCGCACAGCAGTTGCAGCGCGCCGGGCGGGAGCACGCCCTGCTCGACGATCCGCCGGACGACGCGCTGCGTCAGGTACGAGGTCGCGGTTGCCGGTTTCACGATCACCGGGAGTCCGGCGAGGATCGCCGGTGCGAGCTTCTCGAGCATCCCCCAGACCGGGAAATTGAACGCGTTGATCTGGACCGCCGCCCCCTCGAGCGGCACGCACAGGTGCTGGCCGACGAAGCCGCCGCGCTTCGACAGGAGCTCGACCTCGCCGTCGAGGTAGACCCTTGCGTTCGGCAGTTCCCGCGCGCCCTTCGACGCGAACACCAGCATCGTGCCGATGCCGCCGTCGATGTCGGCCCAGGAGTCCGCGCGCGTCGCGCCGGTGCGGAACGAGAGCTCGTAGAATTCTTCCTTCAGCTCGAGCAGCCGTTTGCCGAGCGCGCGCAGCATCGCGGCACGCTCGTGGAACGTGAGCGCGCGCAGCGCCGGTCCGCCGACGCGGCGGGCGTGATCGAGGATCGCGCCGTGATCGAATCCCTCGGTGCTCGCCCGGGCGACGACTTCGCCGGTCGACGCGTCGCGCAGCGCGCTGCCTTCGCCGCGGCCGAAGCGCCATTCGCCGAGAACGTAGCTGTCGAGACGCATTGCTGCCCCCTCGTCCGGTTCGTCAGGCCGCGCCGGTCGACGCCTCGTCGGCGAGCCGCGCGCCGCGCGCCGCGAGCTGCTCGAGGCTCGCCGCGGGCGTCCAGTACCGCGGCCCGCAGGCGCTCGCATAGTGGCGGATGCGGTCGAGCACGTGCGCGAGACCGAGCGTGTCGGCATGGAACATCGGTCCGCCGCGCTCGCGCGGGAATCCGTAGCCGTGGCACCAGACGAGATCGACGTCGGACGCACGCGCGGCGATGCCCTCCTCCAGGAGTCGGATGCCTTCGCCGATCAACGCGAGCGTGCAGCGCTCGACGATCTCCTCCGCGCCGATCGCACGCCGCGCGATCCCGAGGCGTTCGGCCTCGGCACGGATCAGCGCCTCGACCTCCGGATCGCTGGTGCCGCGCCGCGCGCCGGGCTCGTAGCGGTAGAACCCCCGACCGTTCTTCTGGCCGAGTCGACCGTGCTCGACGAGCAGATCCGACACCCGATAGAAGCGCGGATCATCCGGTCGATCCGTCCAGGCGCGGCGCACCGCATAGCCGACGTCGAGGCCGGCGAGGTCGCCGACCGCGTTCGGTCCCATCGCCATCCCGAACGCTTCGAGCGCGCGATCGATCTCGGTCGGCGACGCGCCCTCGAGCATCATCAGCTCCTTCTCCCGGCCGTACGCGTAGAGCATCCGGTTGCCGACGAAGCCGAAGCCGTTGCCGACGACGACGCCGATCTTGCCGAGGCGCTTGCCGAGCGCGAACGCGGTCGCGAGCACGGCGGGCGTGGTGTCGCGGCCGCGCACGATCTCGAGGAGCCGCATCACGTGCGCCGGGCTGAAGAAGTGCATGCCGACGACGTCGGCGGGTCGGTCGCTCGCCGCCGCGATCGCATCGACGTCGAGCGTCGACGTATTGGTCGCGAGCACCGCGCCGGGCCGGCAGGTCCGGCCGAGTTCGGCGAATACCGCGCGCTTCACCTCGAGGCTCTCGAAGACCGCTTCGATCACGAGGTCCACCGGGGCGAGGGCCGCGAGCGTTGCGGCGCCGCGGACCCGCGCGCCGGCGGCCGCCGCCGCGGCGGCGTCGAGTCGCCCCTTGCGGTGCACGTCGGTGAAATGCCGTGCGATGCGCTCGAGGCCCGCGGCGAGCGCCGCGGCCTGGGTGTCGACCAGGGTGACCTCGAGACCGGCCGTCGCCGCGGCGATCGCGATCCCGCTGCCCATCG
>JAJXYU010000118.1 GCA_021780395.1 Pseudomonadota bacterium | reverse complement strand
CCTGCTGTTCTACGCGGCGCTGAACCGGATCCCGCTCGGGATCACCGTCGCGCTCGAGTTCACCGGGCCGCTCGCGGTCGCGCTGGCGGGATCGCGCCGGGGGCTCGACCTCGTCTGGGCGGGGCTCGCCGCGGCCGGTCTGCTGCTGCTGCTGGCGCTGCGCGCCGGCGCGCACGCGTTGGATCCCGCGGGCGTCGCGTTCGCGCTCGGGGCGGGGGCGTGCTGGGCGGCGTACATCGTGTTCGGGCGCCGCGCCGGCGAACTGCATCCGCAGGGTACCGCGGCGCTCGGCGTCACGGCCGCGGCCGTGCTGATCGTGCCGATCGGCGCGGTCACCGCGGGCCCGCGCCTGATCGAACCCGCGCTCTGGCCGATCGCGGCGGCGGTCGCGCTGCTCTCGAGTGCGCTGCCGTATTCGCTCGAGATGGTCGCGCTGACGCGGCTGCCGGCGCGCACGTTCGGCGTCTTGATGAGCGGCGAACCGGTCGTCGCCGCGCTGATCGGCCTGCAGTTCCTCGGCGAACGGCTGCGGCCCGCGCAGTGGTTCGCGATCCTGTGCATCATGCTCGCGACCGGCGGGAGCGCGTCGACCGCCGCGCCGGAACACGCGGTGCTCGCGAACGACTGATCCGGCGGTTCGCGCGAGGCGGTCGCCGGGTGAGTCGCCGCGGTCCGGACGGTGCGTCGCCGCGGTTCAGCCGCCGCCGAGCAACGCGCGCTTCAGGTCGGTCTGCACCGGATCCGGACCGAGCCACACCGCGAGCAGGTCGCGCTGGAAGCGCCGTCCGGCGATCGGTCGACCCCGCGGCCGGCCGTCGAGCGTGATCCGGGTCGTCCCGTCCGGCAGGAAATCGATCGCGATCCGGTCGCCGTCCTTCGCGCCGCCGATCGCCCGCATCGTCGCGACCAGCGCGTCGAGTTGCGGGGCGATGCGCGCGCGCTCCGCGCTCGACGCGTTGCGCGCGATCCCCTCGCGCAGCGCGTCGATCAACTCGTCCGCGCTCAGACTGCGCGTCAAGGTCATCGAGAGCCGCTTCGGACCGGGCTCCGCGAGCGCCCGCGCGGCGTCCGTCGTGCGCGTGGGAAGGTACAGCGCGCCGACGTACACGTGGAAGAAGAACCAGGTGCGCAGCCCCGCCCCGTTCAGCACGAGCGTCGTGCCGCCGACATCGGCCGTGTCGGCGACGCCGATCCCATCGACGGTCGTCGCGCCGGCCGCGACGATCCACAGGGTCGAGAATGCGATCCCGAGATACCATCGTTTCATCGTCGTCGCTCCGTTCACCGCGAAAACCGCTGCCGACCGACGGCACCGCCGTCCGATCACCCGCCCGCGAACCTGACCGCCCAGAAGATCACGGCCGCGCCGACGAGCGTCATCGCGGTCGTCAGCGCCTTCGGATGCGCATGGAAGCTCTCCGGGATCAGCTCGCTCGCGCCGAGGTAGAGGAAAAAGCCCGCGAACAGCGCGAGCAGCGCGCCGAACGCATGGTGGGGGACCGTGAAGAAGAGCGTCGCGACCACCCCGACCACGGGCGCGATCGCATCGGCGAGGAGCCAGAGTCCGGCCGCGCGCCGGCCGGCGCCGTTCTTCAGGACGAGGTTCATCGTGTTGATGCCGTCCGAGAAGTCGTGCGAGAGCACCGCGACCGCGACGACGATGCCGATCGCGCGCGAGGCCTGGAACGCGAGGCCGATCGCGACCCCGTCGAGCACGCTGTGCAGGCACAGCAGCAGCGCGCCGAGCGGCCGGCGGCGCCCGGGTTGCGACGATCCGGCGCCGTGCACCGGCGCGATCCGGTCGATCACGAGATAAGCGAAGAAGCCGAGCGCCGTGTCGGCGAGCAGGGATGCGGCCGACGCGCCGCCACCGAAGCCGATCGACTCCGGCAGCAGGTCGAAGAACGCCACACCGAGCACCGCGCCGGCGCTGAATCCGAGGATCAGGTGCAGCTGGTCGCGCAAGCGCAGCGCGAGCAGGCCGCCGCCAACGGTGCTCGCGAAGGTCGCGCAGGCGATGGCGATCAACCACAGGTTCAAACGGCACTCCCAGGAGTCGTCGCGCCGCGGCGCGGACCCGTCATCATCATAGTATATTCGCGCTCTCGTTCACGCGGCGCTCGCCGATCGGAGGAATCGTGGCCAAGGACAAGTATCACAAGACCCGGGTCGGCGGGCGGGTGCTGAAACCGGAGACGCAGATGATGGGTTTCGGGTACGACCCGACCCTGTCCGAAGGCGCGTTGAAGCCGCCGATCTTCCTCACCTCGACGTTCGTGTTCCGCACGGCCCAGGACGGCAAGGATTTCTTCGATTACACGTCCGGCCGCAAGCCGCTGCCCGAAGGACAGACCTCGGGACTCGTGTACTCGCGCTTCAACAACCCGAACCTCGAGGTGCTCGAGGACCGGCTCGCGCTGTGCGAAGGCGCCGAGCTCGCCGCGGTTTTTTCCAGCGGGATGGCGGCGATCTCGACGACGCTGTGGACCTACGTTCGACCCGGCGACGTCATTTTGATGAGTCAGCCGCTGTACGGCGGTACCGAGACCCTGATCGAGAAGACCTTGCCGCTGTTCGGTGTCGAGTCGGTCGGCTTCACCGACGGCCTCGACCGCTCGAGCATCGCGGCGGCCGCGGATGAGGCGCTCGAGCGCGCGCGCCGCAACGGCGGCCGGGTGAGCCTCGCGATCGCGGAGACGCCCGCGAACCCGACCAACGGGCTCGTCGATCTCGCCGCGTTCCGTGAGGTCCTCGAGTCGATCGGCTCGCGGCAGGACGGCGGCCGGCCGCTGCTCGCGGTCGACAACACGTTCCTCGGACCGTTGTTCCAGCATCCGCTCGCGCACGGTGCGGACCTCGTGATGTACTCGCTGACCAAGTACGTCGGCGGGCACTCGGATCTCGTCGCCGGTGGCGTCGTCGGGCCGCGCTCCGCGGTCGAACCGGTGAAGCGCCTGCGCGGCGCGCTCGGTACGCAGCTCGACCCGAACAGTGCGTGGATGATCACCCGGTCGATGGAGACCTTGTCCTTGCGGATGGAGCGGGCCGCGCGGAACGCGGCACGCGTCGCCGAGTTCCTGCGCGCCCATCCGAAGGTCGCGGCGGTGAACTACCTCGGTTTCCTCTCACCCGGCAGCGCCGGCGAGGCGCTGTTCCGCCGGCAGTGTCTCACCGCCGGGTCGACGTTCGGGTTCTCGATCCGCGGCGGGGAGCGCGAGGCGTTCCGGCTGCTCGACGCATTGCAGGTGATCAAGCTCGCGGTGAGCCTCGGCGGCACCGAGACGCTGATGTCGCACCCGGCGAGCACCACGCATTCCGGCGTGCCCAAGGCGACGCGGGACCGGCTCGGGATCGACGATTCGCTGATTCGCATCTCGGTGGGTATCGAGGATGCGGACGACCTGATCGCCGATCTCGAACAGGCGCTCGAACCCGTGTGAAGGTGGCAGCGGCGGCTTGGGTTCGCGTATCCGTCACATGTTCATTGCAGCATGGCGGCCTGATTAAATTCGCGCCACCGTTCCAGCCGGCGTGCCGCCATCGCCGTAAGCTGAACTTGAAGGCCGCCTCGCGAGTCTCAATGATTGGAAGGAATCGAGAGCGCAGGCAATGAACGGGCCCCGCCATGGCCGCTGGACGAACTGCGTCGAGGCCGCGGTGGACCGCATCACGAGAGGATCAGCCATGAGGAGCCAATGGGGACGCTGGTCGGTGCTTGCCGGGGTGGTCGGCTGCATCGTGGTCGCGGGTCTCGCGCACGCCGATGGCCCACGGGGGGCGCACTTCGGCGGGCATTTCGGTGGGGGCGGCCGAGGCGCTGCACCGGCGCATTTTGGCGGGGCAGCTCATTTCGGTGGAGGTGCGCATTTCGCACCGGCGCCGCGCTATGCACCGGCGCCGCGATATGCGCCAGCACCGCGATATGCGCCAGCGCCGCACTACGGCGCGCCCGCGGGGCGGGGGGCGGCGAGGTTCGCGCCACCGATCAGCCGTATCTACCCGAACGCCCGCCATGGGAACTGGAATCGCACCGGTGGCGAGGGCCATTGGGACGGGGATCGCGGCGATTGGGGCGGTTATGGTGATTGGCACGGCGGCGGTGGTTGGGGCGACGACGACGGCCATGACTGGGTCGGCACCTATTGGGGTGGCGGTTACTGGGGCGGATCGTACTGGCCGGCCGTGACCTATGGCGTCGGCTTCTCGTGGTTCCTGCCGGTGCTCCCGTCGGTCTACGCGACCTACTGGTACGACGGAATCCCGTATTACTACGCGGACGACGTCTACTACACCTTCGATCCGAACTACGACGGCTATGTCGCGACGGATCCTCCGCCGGTCGGGGGCTACGACGCGTCCGCGCAAGCAACCACGGGCACGGGCCAGATCTTCATGTACCCGAAGAACGGCCAGAGCGCCGCGCAGCAGGCCGAGGACCGGCGGGCGTGCGAGGACTGGGCGCATCAACAGGTGGGCCCGAACGGCAACACGGACGACTTTCGCCGCGCGATGACCGCGTGCGCGGTGGGACGGGGCTACACCGTGCGCTGACACCGCGCGCGGTCGGTGCACTGCGGGCCGGTGCGCTGCGCGCGGTCGGTGCGCTCCGCGCGGCGGGCCGCGCAGCGCTGGAGCGCTACTGCCAGCAGGTCGTCGACGTGTCGGTGCCCGTACTCGAGAGCGACGTGTGCGCCCCCTGCGACGTCACCGTGAACGATGCGCACTCGGTGTCGTTCACCTGGTCGCCGATCGGTGTCGCGGTGATCGCGAAGCTCGCGGGTGTTCCCGCGGGCGCGGCGGTGGTCGGCGCGACCGCCGCGGTGACCACGGGTTGCGCCACCTGGTAATAGCCGCTGCCCACCGTGACCGGCCAGGCGGCCGAGCCGTAGCCGAGATCCGACGCCGCACTGGAGTAGGTGTTGGTCGTCGTGAAATACCGTTCCTCGAGGCTCGCGAGGTCGAGCAGCGCCGTTTTCGCGTCGGTGCGCCGCCCTTCGCGGACGAACGACGAGTAGGCCGGTATCGCGATCGCCGCGAGGATCGCCGCGACGACCATCGCAATCACGAGCTCGATCAGGGTGAAACCGCGCTGCGCGCGGCGCGAGCCGCGGAGCGCGGCCAAGAGTCCGGTCGGCGCCATCGCTTCGATCCTCCGTGCGTGCATCGTGGCCACCTCAGCGCTTCTCGATCCAGGTGAGGCGCTTGCCCGTGATGCCGCCTTGCGGGTTCACCGCGGTGATCGCGCCGGTGCCGCTCACCGTCTGCGTGACCATGTAGGTCATCGTGCCCTGGGTCACGAACGACGGACTTCCCGTGCCGCTCAACCCAATCCCGCTGATCGCCTGGTTGTTCACGTTCAGGAAGTTGTGGTTCGCATCGCCGAAGAACGAGTTCGGGAACGCGCCGCCGGTCGCGGGGTCGATCGCCATCGTCCAGCCCGCGGCCGAGGTCGCCGCGCAGGTCGCGAGCGAGCTCGTCGGCGGGATCGTCGTGTTCACGATG
>JAJXYU010000362.1 GCA_021780395.1 Pseudomonadota bacterium | reverse complement strand
GCCGCCGGGGTCGGCTTAGGCGTGTAGCCCGACGCTTGCGGCGCGGCCGGGGGAACGAACCGGGGTCCCACCGCGCATCCGGTGAGCAGCCCGAACGCGGCAACGAATATCGTCGAGAGGCTGCGCGTGGGCGTCATGGGGCGGCCGCGCGCGCGATGCCGCGCCCCCTTTCGGCAACGGAATTCATCATTGAGTGCTCGACCATGCCTGATCTACCGATATCCCGGTCGCCGCCGTCGCGGGCTCGCCGGGTCGGGCCCGCGCGTCCAATCGGCGTAGGGCGCCGATAACAGCAGGATCTTCCCATCAACGGCGGCGGACCGCAGTACGGGCTTTCCGCAGCCCCGTCGCAGGCAGCGGGGCATGCCACGCGCACGCCTCAGTGGCCGTCCGACACCATGCGATCGGACGCGGCGATCATCCAGGCGAAACCGATGCCGCCGAACACGTAGTGGCGGCTGCGCACCAGCGGACTCGCGGCGAAGGTCGCGCCGGAGAGCGTGTCGTATCGCAGGAATACGAACACCCAGAACTTCGGAAAGCGCCGAGTGGTCGACACGATCGCCTCCGTTCCCGCATAGCCGCCGCTCGGTCGATAGACCGGCCGGGCGGCCGTGGCGAACGCCCTCGAGACCTCGTAGTAGTAACGGTCGTAGGCGCCGTCGGCATACCAGGGTCCGACGCCCGCGCCGGCGTTCCAGCCCGCGTGCCCGCCGATATCGAACACGTCGAGATCCAGTGAGGGTGCGGCTTGCCAGCCGATCGCGCTCGGATGACTGGTCAGCGTGATCGCGCGACGGATCGGCAGATCGAGGTCGACCCGCCAGCGTCGATTCGCGCTTCGCCAGAGATGACCATCGAGTTCCGGGCCGATGTCGAAGGTGGGTTGCAGGTTGGGCATTCCGCGGCGGGTGTCGCTGTCGTGGCTGCTCGCCGGCGTGGTCGCGTCGAGGCTCAGCTTGATCTCGAAGTAGCGGTTGCTCAGGAACTGCCCGCGCACGCCTTCATAGTCGGAGCGGAGGAACTTGCCGCGATACGTCACGTAGGGCACCGGCGTCGGATAGGCATGCGCCGTGTCCGCGCCCCGATAATCGTTGAACACCAGGGTGCCGGCACCCAGGCCGATCTCCCATAGCGGCTTGTCCGCGGCCCGCGCCGCAGCCGCCCACAGGAGCATCATGCCGATCGTCGCGGCCGCGGCCAGGCCGCGTCGTCCGCGACTCACGCCGTCGACTCGATTCGGGTCTTGCGGTGCTGCTCGATCAGTGCCGCCACGGCGCAGGAGGCGAGGCGGCTGTGTGCGCTGTCGGCGCGGCTGGTCAGGATGATCGGTATTCTCGCGCCGAGCACGACGCCGGCGATGTCGGCGCCGGCGAGGTATTCCAGCTGCTTCGCGAGCATGTTGCCGGCGTCCAGATCCGGGGCGACCAGGATGTCGGCGCGGCCGGCGACCGCCGACACGATGTGCTTCGCCGCGGTGGCGGCCGGGGACACGGCGTTGTCGAACGCCAGCGGCCCGTCGACGATGCCGCCGGTGATCTGGCCGCGTTCCGCCATCTTGCACAGTGCCGCTGCATCCAGCGTCGAGGGGATCTTCGGATTCACGAGCTCGACCGCCGAGAGGATCGCGACGTGGGGTGAGGCGATGCCGAGCGCCTGCGCCATGTCGATCGCGTTCTGCACGATGTCCCGCTTGGCGTCGAGATCGGGGTTGATGTTGATGGCGCCATCCGTGATGAACAGGAGCCGCGCATAGCTCGGCACGTCCAGCAGGAACACGTGGCTCAATCGCCGTTCGGTGCGCAGGCCGTTGGCCGGATCCACCACGGGATGCAGGAACTCGTCCGTGTGCAGGCTGCCCTTCATCAAGGCGCGCACCTCGCCCCGCTGCGCCAACTGCGCCGCCGCCAACGCGGCCGCATGCGAATGTTCGGTCGCCACGAGTCGGAACGCCCCGATGTCGATCGTTGCGGTGCGCGCGACCGCGCGGATCCTGGCCTCGGGTCCGACCAGAACCGGCGTGATCAGTCCGGCGTGTGCGGCCTCCAACGCCCCGCGCAGCGCGTTCGCCTCGACCGGATGCACGATCGCCGTCGGGATCGGGTGCGATACCGCCGCGCGAGCGACCATCGCACTGAAGTGGACCGCGCGGTCCGGCGCGCCCGCCGTACGGGGCGTGACACCCGGCGGGTTCGCGTTCTCCGGGGGCCCGTTCAGCCGAGCGGTGCCTTCGACGGACGCTCCGCCGTCCGGGCTCGTCAATCGGCAATCGACGCCGATGCGGCGTTGCGCGGCATCCTTCTCGCGCACGGTGACGGTCATGGCCACCGTGTCGCCGATGCGGATCGCGTCGAGCACGGAATTCTCGATGCGGTCCTCGGGAGCAGCCATCGTGCGTCTCCTCAGCGTTTGCCGTGACCGGGCACCTGCAGCGGCTGCTGCACCGTGGCGAGGAAGCCCCGATGCCGTCCGGTGCGATGCTGCATCTGCCGGTAGACCTGCACCTTCACGAAGTCGGTCACGGTCGCGGACAGGAACGAGTACCCCCAGATGAACGCGATGTCCGGCCAGCCGATCGGCGTGATCAGCCCAAATCCGTACGCGGCGAGGAACGTCGCCGCCACCTTGGTCAGCACCGCCGACCATACCATCACCGGCGCCGGCCAGGGGCGCTTCCAGAAATGATCCTTGCTGCGCGCGGTGAACAGCACCAGATGCCCCGCGACGGCCATCTTCAAGAATACATAGGTCTGGATCTGCCCGCTGCCGAGCTTCAACCAGTCCATCGCCAGCAGCAACATGCCGAAGCTGCCGAGGATGCCGACCGCGCCCATCGCCGTCGCGACGGTGATCACCTCGCGCATGTTCCAGCGGACCGGGTTCGGCTCGAGGCTCGTCCGGTCATAGGCGATCGCCATGATCGGCACGTCGTTGAAGAACGCGAGCAGGATGATCATGATCGCGGTGATCGGATAGAAATTGAAGAAGATCATCGTCAGCACGACGAAGACCATGATCCGGATCGTTTCGCTGATGCGGTAGACCGCGTACGCGTTCATGCGCAGGAAGATGCGCCGCGCCTCCTCGATCGCGTTGACGATCACCGAGAGTCCGGGCGCGGTCAGCACGAGATCGGCGGCCGCTCGCGCGGCGTCGGTGGCGCCGCTCACGGCGATTCCGACGTCGGCCTGCTTCAATGCCGGCGCGTCATTGACGCCGTCGCCGGTCATGCCGACGATGTGGCCACGCGCCTGCAGCAGTCGGACGATCGCGAATTTGTGCTCCGGAAACACCTCGGCGAACCCGTCGCTTTCCTCGATCAGGTCCCCGTCGGTCGCGTCGCGCCGGCCGTCCCGATCGAGACCGAGCGCGCCGGCCGGTTGGATGGTATTGCCGAGACCGAGCTTGCCGGCGATCTGCCGGGCGATCGCCTGGTTGTCGCCGGTGATCATCTTGACGTCGACCCCGTGCGCGCGCGCGGCGGCGATCGTCGCCGCCGAATCCTGACGAGGCGGATCGAACAACGACAGGATGCCGAGAAACGACCACGACGACCCGCTCGCCTCGCGCCGCGCGACGCCGAGGGTCCGGTAACCCTGGGAGGCGAATTGGTCCACCGCCGCCTGCGCGCGTCGCATCGGCTCGCCGGCGAGCCCGCACAGCTTCATGATCACCTGGGGAGCGCCTTTGGTGACCTGGAAATTCGCGCCATGGTCGTCGACGATCGTCGCCTCGGTGCGCTTGCTCACCGGGTCGAAGGGTTGAAAGCGGCTCTGGTGATATCCCTGGGCCGTCTCCGGCAGCTTCGCGGCCTGCAGGATCGCCAGATCGATCGGATCGCGGTCCTCGGCCTTGGATGCGAGCGCCGCGGCCAGCCACAGCGTCTCCCGGTCGGCGGCGTCGAACAGCGCGACGTCACCCAGGGTCAAGCGGTTCTCGGTCAAGGTGCCGGTCTTGTCGGAGCACAGCACGTCCATGCTGGCCATCTCCTCGATGGATTCCAGCCGGGTGACGATGGCCTTGCGCCGCGACAACGCGACCGCGCCGACCGCCATCGTCATCGACAGCACCGCCGGCATCGCGACCGGAATCGACGCGACCGCGAGGATCAGCGCGAACTGCACCAATTCGAGCCACGGCGAGTGACGCTGCAATTGCACCAGCATCAGCACCGCGATCAACGCGAGGCTCACGTAGATCAGATAGTCACCGATGTTGAGCACGGCCTTCTGGAAATGGGAGACCGTTTGCGCCTGCTGCACGAGACCCGCGGTCTGCCCGAACTTGGTGCGGGCACCGGTGGCGGTCACCTCCGCGCGCATCTCTCCCTGTTTGACCACGGTGCCGGAATACGCGTCTTCGCCGTTTTGCTTGCTCACGGGGAGCGATTCGCCGGTCAATGCCGACTGGTCCACGCTGAGGTAGTCGCCGTCGATCAATCGAACGTCGGCCGGAATCACGTCGCCCAGGCGGATGCGGATGAGGTCGCCCGGCACCAGCATCCGGGCGTCGATCTCCTGCCAGGTCCCATCACGGCACACCCTCGCCTTGATCGCCAGTTGTTTGCGCAGCGCGTCCACCGCATTGCCCGCGGTGTACTCCTGCCAGAACCCGACCGCGGCGTTGAACACGAGCAGCGCGAGGATGATGCCGAGATCCGCCCAGTGCCGCACCAGGCCGGACAGCAGCGCCGCGATCTCGATCATCCAGGGAATCGGTCCCCAGAAATAGCCGAGCAGCCGCCACAGCGGGGATACCTTGGTCTCGCGCAACTCGTTGGGCCCGAACTGCCGCAGGCGCTCGGCGGCCTGCGCCCCGCTCAAACCGGTTGGCGCACCGCCTGCGGGTGTCGATGGGTTCGTCGACGATGACGGAGGCATCGGTGACACCTCCTCAGCGCGACCACACGATGTGGGACGCCTCGAGTGGAATCTGCACGCCGGGATAATCCGGGACGACACGCACGCTGTAGTCGCTCGCCGGCCGGTTCGCGGCCACGGCGGCGGCGTATTGGCAGGCGCCGGTCGCGCCGGCGGGACCCTCCATGCGGGACATCGCCTGACGAGCAGCTCCGGTTCCATCGAGCGGCTCCGCATAGAGCTCGACCCGCACGGACTGGGGGCTCAGCGCGCCGAGCTCGATCAGCGCGGTGAATCGATGCTGCAGATCGCGTGTGTCGACCGTGACGCGACCGATGCGCACGGTGGACCAGCCGTTCTCCAACGATGCGAGCCAGTTGGCGATCTGCGTGCCGATCGCTCCGTTGCGCTCGGCGCGCGCGCGGTAGGCGCTCGCGGCCGGCAGGTAGTAGCCTTCGGTGTACTCGCGCACGCTGCGGTTGGCCGAATACACGGGCGTCAGCCGCGCCATGCTCTCGCGCACCCGCGCGACCCAGGCGTGCGGAATCCCGTCCGCCTCGCGCGCGTAGAACCCGGGGATGATCTCGCGCTCCAGCAGGTCGTAGAGCCGCTCCGCCTCGATCGCATCCCAGTGTGGATCGTCGTCGCGCTCGGCG
>JAJXYU010000253.1 GCA_021780395.1 Pseudomonadota bacterium | reverse complement strand
ATCTGATCAACCGGGACTTCCTCGCGTCGGTCGCCGAGCGCTTCCCGGGCGAGGTCGAGCGCCAGCGCACGCTGTCGATCATCACCGAGGACGGCGAGCGGCGGGTGCGGATGGCGCACCTCGCGATCATCGGCAGCCACCGGGTCAACGGCGTCGCGCGGCTGCACTCGGAGCTGATGCGGCGGCGGGTGTTCGCGGGTTTCGCGGAGCTCTTCCCTGCGCGTTTCGTGAACGTCACCAACGGCATCGCGGTGCGTCGCTGGCTGAAGCAATCCAACCCCGGCCTCGCGGCGCTGCTCACCGAGCGGATCGGCTTCGCGTGGGAGAACGACCTGGAGGAGCTCGGGCGGCTCGCCGGGGCCGCCGACGATCCGGCGTTCCGGTGCCGTCTGCGCGAGATCAAGCGCGAGAACAAGCAGCGGCTCGCGCACGAGCTCGAGCGGCGGATCGGCCTCGCGGTCGACGTCGACTCGCTGTTCGACGTGCACGTGAAGCGGATCCACGAGTACAAGCGGCAGACGCTGAACCTGCTGTACGTGATCGCCCGGTACCTGCGCATCCTCGATGAGCCGGCGGCGCCGATCGTCCCGCGCACGGTGATCTTCGCGGGCAAGGCGGCGCCGGGTTACGCGGTCGCGAAGGCGGTCGTGAAGCTGATCAACCAGGTCGCGCGCACGATCAACGCGGACCCGCGGGCGAATGCCAAGCTGCGCGTCGCGTTCGTGCCGGACTACGACGTGTCGCTCGCGCAGAAGATCATCCCGGCGGCGGACCTCTCGCAGCAGATCTCGACCGCGGGCATGGAGGCGTCCGGGACCGGCAACATGAAGCTCGCGTTGAACGGCGCGCTCACGATCGGCACGCTGGATGGCGCGAACATCGAGATCGCCGAGCACGTCGGCGCGGACAACATCTTCATCTTCGGGCTGAACGCCGAGGAGGTCGCCGCGCGGCGCGCGGTCGGCTGGGTGCCGCGGGCGGAGCTCGAGTCGAACGCCGAGCTCGCGCGCGTGATCGACGCGATCGTCTCCGGGCGGTTCTCGGCGGACGGCGGCGAGGCGGCACGGCGGGTCGTCGACCGCTTGCTCGCCGACGGCGAGCCGTACCTCGTGCTCGCGGATTTCGCGGACTACGTGCGCGCGCAGGATCGCGTCGACGAGCTCTACCGGCGCGAGGACGAGTGGAGCCGCAAGGCGGCGCTCAACGCGCTCAACATGGGCTACTTCTCGAGCGACCGGAGCGTGCGCGAATACGCCGATGGGATCTGGGACGTGAACCCGGTGCTATGAGCGACCGAGTCGCGCGGTGAGTGCCCAGGCGATCAGCGATTTCGACCTGTACCTGTTCGGCGAGGGCAAGCACGAGCGCATCTACGAGAAGCTCGGCGCTCATCCGGGCGCGGTCGACGGGGTCGCCGGCACCCGCTTCGCGGTCTGGGCGCCGAACGCCGACCACCTCAGCGTGGTCGGCGCGTTCAACGAGTGGGACGGGCGGCGCCACCCGATGCGCGCGCGCGGCGTCTCCGGGGTCTGGGAGGCGTTCGTGCCGGGCGTCGGCGCCGGCACGATCTACAAATACGAGATCCGCACGCGTGCCGGCCCGGTGATCCTCAAGGCGGACCCGTACGGGTTCGCGACGCAACTGCGGCCGGACAACTGCTCGGTCGTCGCCCGCCTCGACGGGCATCGCTGGAGCGATGCCGACTGGATGGAGGCGCGCGGGAACCGGGATCCGCGACGCCAGCCGATCAACGTCTACGAGGTGCACCTGGGGTCCTGGCGACGCCCGTGGGAGGAGCGCCGGCCGCCGTTCATGAGCTGGCGCGAGGCGCTGGACCAGCTGATCCCGTACGTCGCCGAGCTCGGCTACACGCACGTCGAGCTGATCGGCGTCGCGGAGCATCCGCTGGATGCGTCCTGGGGCTACCAGGTCACCGGCTACTACGCGCCGAGCGCGCGCTACGGCGCTCCCGGGGACCTGATGGCGTTCGTCGATGCGTGCCACCGCGCCGGGATCGGCGTGATCCTCGACTGGGTGCCGGGACACTTCCCGCGCGACGAGCACGGGCTCGCGCGCTTCGACGGCACCGCGCTCTACGAGCACGAGGACGCGCGGCTCGGCGAGCACCCCGAGTGGGGCACGAAGGTGTTCAACTTCGGCCGGCACGAGGTGCGCAATTTCCTGATCGCGAACGCGCTGTACTGGCTGGACCGCTATCACGTGGACGGACTGCGCGTCGATGCGGTCGCCTCGATGCTCTACCTCGACTACAGCCGCGAGCCGGGCGCCTGGCTGCCGAACCGCCATGGCGGGCGCGAGAACATCGAGGCGATCGACTTCCTGCGCGAGATGAACGACGCGGTGCACCGCGCGCATCCGGGCGCGCTCACGATCGCGGAGGAGTCGACCGCGTTTCCCGGCGTGTCGCAGCCGCCGTCGTCCGGCGGGCTCGGGTTCAACTTCAAGTGGAACATGGGCTGGATGAACGACACGCTGAAATACGCGGCGCTCGATCCGATCTACCGGCGCTACGAGCATCGGCTGATCACGTTCTCCTTCATGTACGCGTGGAGCGAGAACTTCATCCTGCCGATCTCCCACGACGAGGTCGTGCACGGCAAGCGGTCGTTCCTCGACAAGATGCCGGGCGACGAGTGGCGCAAGCGCGCGAACTTCCGGCTGTTCCTCGCGTACCAGATCGCGCATCCCGGCAAGAAGCTGCTGTTCATGGGCTCGGAGTTCGGCCAGTGGCGCGAATGGCGCGACTACGACCAGCTCGACTGGCACCTCGCCGCCGAGCCCGCGCACGCGTTGCTGCGCGACTGCGTGCGCGCGCTCAACGAGCTCTACCGGGCGCATCCGGCGCTCTACGGCAGCGACTGCGACCCGGAGGGCTTCCGCTGGGTGGACCTGCACAATGCCGAGGAGAGCGTGTTCGCGTTCGAGCGGCGCGCGACCGGCGGCGATCCGGGCGGATCGCTGTTATGCGTGTTCAACGCGACCCCGGTCCCGCGCGATCGCTATCCGCTCGGCGTGCCGGCGCCCGGCGAGTACCGCAAGCTCCTCGACACCGACGATCCGCGCTTCGGCGGCTCCGGCTATGGCCGCCAGACGACGGTCGCGAGCGTGGCCGAGGGCTGGCAGGGCTTCCCGTGCTCGATCCGCATCGACCTGCCGCCGCTCGCGGCGACGTTCCTCGCGGGCCCGACCGCATCGTGATCCCGGTGCAGGTCGGGCAGCCACGGCCTCTCGGGGCGACGTGGACGCACAAGGGCGTGAACTTCGCGCTGCAGTCGCGCGATGCGACGCGCGTCGAGGTCGCGTTCTACGCGCCCGACGGCACCGAGCGCACGCGGTTCGCGCTCCCCGAGCGCACCGGCGACGTCTGGCACGGGCTCGTCGGCCCGCGCGACGCGGGGCCGGGCACCCAGTACGCGTTCCTCGTCGACGGGCCCGACGACCCGGCGAAGGGGCTGCGCTTCGCGCCGGCGACGCCGCTCGTCGACCCCTACGCGCGCGAGTTCCTCGCCGGGCCACCGCCGCGTGCGCGGGTGATCGACGGGCGGTTCGACTGGAACGGGGATCGATCGCCCGCGGTGCCGTGGCGCGACACGGTGATCTACGAGCTGCACGTGAAGGGCTTCACCGCACGCCACCCGGCGGTGCCCGAGCCGCGGCGCGGCACCTATCTCGGGCTCGCGGAGCCGGCGGTGATCCGGCACCTGACCGGGCTCGGCGTGACCGCGGTCGAGCTGCTGCCGTGCCAGGCGTTCCTCAGCGAAGGCGTGCTGACCGCGCGCGGCCTGGTGAATTACTGGGGCTACAACCCGATCGCGTGGTGCGCGCCGGCGCCGCAGTACGCGGTCGCCGATCCGACGGTCGAGTTCAAGACGATGGTGAAGGCGCTGCACGCGGCCGGGATCGAGGTGATCCTCGACGTCGTGTTCAACCACACCGCCGAGGGCAACGAGCTCGGGCCGACGCTGTCGCTGCGCGGAATCGACAACGGCGCGTACTATCGGCTGGATCCTCGGGACCTGCGCCACTACGAGAACTTCACCGGTTGCGGCAACACCGTGAACTGCGAGGATCCGACGGTGCGTGCGCTGATCCTCGACTGCCTGCGCTACTGGGTCGAGGAGATGCACGTCGATGGGTTCCGCTTCGATCTGGCGACCGTGCTCGCGCGGACCGCGCACGGCTTCGACCCGGCCGCACCGCTCCTCACGGCGATGCAGGCCGATCCGGTGCTCGCCTACGCCAAGCTGATCGCCGAGCCCTGGGACGTCGGCCCCGGCGGCTATCAGCTCGGCCGCTTCCCGTCCGGGTGGTCCGAGTGGAACGACCGCTACCGGGACGGGATGCGCGCGTTCTGGCGCGGCGACCCGGGGCGGGTCGGGGATTTCGCGGAGCGGTTCGCGGGGTCGAGCGACCTGTTCCGGCACGGCGGCCGCCGGCCGACCGCGGGCGTGAACTTCGTGACCGCGCACGACGGCTTCACGCTGCGCGACCTGGTCTCCTACAACGAGCGGCACAACGAGGCGAACCGCGAGCACAACGCGGATGGTCACGCGAACAACCTGAGCTGGAACTGCGGCGTCGAGGGGCCGACCGAGGATGCGGCGGTGAACGCGCTGCGCGCGCGGCAGATGAAGAACCTGCTCGCCGGACTGCTGCTGTCGCAGGGCGTGCCGATGCTGCTCGCCGGGGATGAATTCGCGCGCACCCAGCTCGGCAACAACAATGCGTATTGCCAGGACAACGAGATCGCCTGGGTCGACTGGTCGCTCGGCGCGACGCACGCCGACCTGGTCGCGTTCGTCGCCACGCTCGTGCGGATCCGCTCGACGCATCGGGAGTTGCGACGCGATACGTTCTTCAAGGGCACGCCACAGCGCGCCGGCGGCAAGGACGTCGCGTGGCTGCACCCGGAAGGCCGCGAGATGCAGCAGGCGGACTGGCTGGACGGCGAGCAGCGCGCGCTCGGTGCGTGGCTGCGGCGCGGCGGCGAGGGGGCGGGCGGACTCCTCGTGCTCGTGAACGCGAGCGCGGCGCCGGTCGACTTCGCACTGCCCGTGCTGCCTGCGCCGACGGTGCCGTCCGTCCCGGCCGTGTCGCCGGTTCCGGCCGTATCGCCCTCGCCGTCCGCGGTGCCGTCCGGCCGCTGGCGGCGCGTGCTCGATACCGCGGCCGTGCCGTTCGATGCGCCCTGGGACGCATCGGCCGACTCCTATCCGCTCGCCGCGCGCAGCCTCGCGCTCCTCGAGCGATGACGCGCGACGCGCTGATCGAACGGCTCGCGCGCCTGCACGGGATCGGCGAGGGGTACCACACCTATCGCGGCGAGTGGGAGCGATTCTCCGACGTGCGGCTCGCGGCGATCCTGCGGACGATGGGCGTCGCGGTCGACGACGAGGCGGCGTTGCGCGCGAGCCTCGCGCAGGCCGAGAGGCCGCGCGCGCTCGACCTCACGCCGGCGCCCGGCGCCGGCGACGGCGCGTCGCGCCGGTGTCAC
>JAJXYU010000067.1 GCA_021780395.1 Pseudomonadota bacterium | reverse complement strand
GACGTACTCGACGTCGCTCAAGCGCGGGATCACGATCCGCGACGCCGTGTCGACGAAGCGCCGGATGCGCTGCGCGACGTGGTGGCGCCCGAGGCGAACGGCCAGGCCGTTCGTGAAATCCATCTCCCAGGCGCCGCGGGCATCGAGCTTGAGCGCGGCGATCCGCAGCCCCGCGGCGCCGACCAGCGGTACCGATGCGAAGTAGCGCTTCGCGACGTCGCCCTCGGTGCCCTCGGGTCCGCTGAGCAGCGGCAGTGCCGCGGGCGGATCGTTCGCATCGCTGAGGAACAGGTCCCCGCGCGGATTGATCAGGCCGCTCCCGTTCCAGCGCGCCGCCGCGGTCTGCTCGACGACCGTGACCTCGAGACCCATCGGCCAGCGCCGTTGCACGCGCACGCGGTCGACCCACGGAATCGCCTGGACCGCGCCGCGGATCGCGTCGATGTTCACCGACATGAAGCCGGCCGACAGGTACGGGGCGACCGCCTGCTCGATCTCGGCCGCCGATACGCGCTGGAAGCTGCCGTCGATCGAGACCGCGCGCAGCGGCCGGTTCAGCCCCCAGGCGAGTGCGCCGAGCCCGGCGACGACCAGCACGAGCGGTCCGACGTAGTGCGCGACCTCGCGCCAGTCGACCTGCGAACGCAGACGGCGCCAGGAGAAACCGGCGCCGTCCGGTCGCTTGTATCGGTTGCGACGCTGCAGCACGCCCGCGATCATCGCGCCTCCCGCGCAAAGCTCGTTTCCAGCACCTGCCACACCAGATCCTCGAAGTCGATTCCGGCGCTCCGCGCGGCCTTCGGCACGAGGCTGTGATCGGTCATGCCCGGCGTCGTGTTGATCTCGATGAATTGGAAGCGGCCGTCGCGCGGGTCGCGCACGAAGTCGACCCGTCCCCAGCCCTGGCAGCCGGTCGCCGCGAACGCGGCGAGCGCCGCGGCGCCGAGCGCCGCCTCCTCGCGCTCGTCGAGCCCGCTCGGGCATCGATAGACCGTGTCATCGCGGAAATATTTCGCTTCGTAGTCGTAGAACTCGGTCGCCGGCTCGATGCGGATCGACGGCAGGGCCCGATCTTTCAGTATCCCGACGGTGTACTCCCCGCCGCCGATGAACGCTTCGGCGAACACCAGTCGCTCGACCGCGCGGGCCGCCGCGAACGCCCGCGGCAGGTCCGCGGCCGCCTTGACCTTGCTGATCCCGACGCTCGAGCCCTGCGACGCGGGCTTCACCATCACCGGCAGGCCGAGCGAGGCGACCGCACGCGCCAGGTCCGCCTCGCTGTCCAGGCGCACGAACGCCGGCACCTCGAGTCCGGCGCCGGCGACGACGAGCTTGGTCTTCAGCTTGTCCATCGTCAGCGCGGAGGCGAGCACCCCGCTGCCGGTGTAAGGGACGCCGAGCCACTCGAGCGCACCCTGGATCAGGCCGTCCTCGCCACCGGGGCCGTGCAGGATGATCCACGCCCGATCGAATTCCGCGGCGATCTCCGCAACGGGCCGTTCGCTCGGATCGAACGCGCGCGCATCGATTCCGCGGCGGCGCAGCGCGTCGAGCACCGCGTTGCCCGATCGCAGCGAGATCTCGCGCTCCGCCGAATCGCCGCCCATCAGCACGGCGACCCGGCCGAAATCCCGAGGATCCTCGATCCGGCACGGCGTCTCGCGGATTCGCAGGCGGCTCACGCGGGCTCTCCGACGATGCGCACTTCCGGCGTCAAGGTCACGCCGAACTTCGCGGCGACGGTGGCGCGCACGTGCTCGATCAGCGCCTCGATGTCCGCGGCGCGCGCACCACCGCGGTTCACGATGAAGTTCGCGTGTTTCCCGGACACGCAGGCCTCGCCGATGCAGGTCGACTTCAGTCCGGCCGCCTCGATCAGCCGCGCGGCGTGATCGCCCGGCGGATTCGTGAACACCGAGCCGCAGCTGCGCTCGCCGACCGGCTGGGTGCGTTTGCGCCGCTCGAGCAGCTCGCGGATCGCATCGCCGCCGCCTTGGTGGCCCGGCGTGAACCGCAGGCGCGCGGCGACGAACCACTCGCCCTCGGGTCCCTGCACGCTGCGATAGCCGATCCGATACTCCTCGGGAGTGCGCGTGCGCACGCCGCCGCGCCGATCGATCGTGTCGACCTCGACAACGTGCCGCCAGGTCTCCCCGCCCCAGGCGCCGGCGTTCATCGCGAGCGCACCGCCGAGCGTGCCCGGAATGCCGGCGAAGAACTCGGCCGGCCCGAGGTTCCACTGCGCGCACTGGCGCGCGATGCGTGCGCAGGGCACGCCGACCTCGGCGTGCACGGTCGATTCGTTGACCCGCGCGATCGCACCGAGCGCGCCGTGCGTACCGATCACCGCGCCGCGGAAGCCCCCGTCCCGGATCAGGAGGTTGCTGCCGAGACCGATCCACAACACCGGCAGCTGCGGCGGGAGCTGCCGCAGGAATGCGCCGAGATCGCGCAGGTCCCGCGGCACGAAGTACAGGTCCGCCGGGCCGCCGACCCGCCACGAGGTATGCGGCGCGAGCGACGCGTCGCGCAGCACCCGGGACTCGAATTCCGGCGCGAGCGCGCCCACGGCGACGCCGGCCATCATGCGCCACCTCCCGCGGCGAGACGCTGCCGCAGGTCGTGCGCGACCGCGCCGATGTTGCCCGCACCCATCGTGAGCACGAGATCGCCATCGCGCAGCACGCCGCGCAGCGCGTCGGCGAGCTCCTCGACGCGCTCGACGAACACCGGCTCGACGACGCCGCGGCTGCGGATCGCGCGGCAGATCGCCCGCCCGTCGGCACCGGCGATCGGCGCTTCGCCCGCGGCGTAGACTTCGGTGACCAGCAGCACGTCCGCCTCGCCGAGCACGCGCGCGAAGTCATCGAGCAGGTCCCGCGTCCGCGTATAGCGGTGCGGCTGGAACGCGAGCACCAGTCGCCGCTCCGGCCAGCCCTGGCGCACCGCCTCCAGCGTCGCGGCGATCTCGGTCGGATGGTGACCGTAGTCGTCGACCAGCAGCGCGCGGCCGCCCGCCCAGCGCAGCTCGCCGAGCGACTGCAGGCGCCGATCGATGCCCTGGAAGTTCTCGAGCGCGCGCTGGATCGCCGCATCCGGGATCTCCAGGTCGGTCGCGACCGCGATCGCGGCGAGCGCGTTCTGCACGTTGTGCCGCCCCGGCAGATTCAGCCGGATCGGCAGCGGACCGCGGCCCGCCCGCAGCGCGTCGAAGCGCGATTGCAGCCGTTCGCGGTGCACGCCGGTCGCACGCACGTCGGCGGCCGCGTCGAACCCGTAGGTGAGGCAGGGGCGCGCGACCGAATCGCGGATCGCGCGCACCTCGGGATCATCGAGGCACAGCACCGCGAGGCCGTAGAACGGCAGGTTGTGCAGGAAGTCGACGAAGCTCTGACGCAGGCGCGCGAAATCCCCTTCGTGGGTCGCGAGGTGATCGTTGTCGATGTTCGTGACGATCGCGATCATCGGCTGCAGATGCATGAACGAGGCGTCGCTCTCGTCCGCCTCCGCGACCAGGTATTCGCCCGCGCCGAGGCGCGCGTTGCTGTCGGCGCTCTTCAGGCGCCCGCCGATCACGAAGGTCGGATCGAGCCCGGCCTCGGCGAGCACGCTTGCGACCAGACTCGTCGTCGTGGTCTTGCCGTGCGTGCCCGCGACCGCGATCGAATAACGGAAGCGCATCAACTCGCCGAGCATCTCGGCGCGCGGCACGACCGGGATGCGCCGCGCGATCGCCGCGGCGACCTCCGGGTTCTGGCGCTGCACGGCGCTCGAGACCACGACGACGTCCGCGTCGCCGAGGTGCTCCGCCGCATGCCCGGCGAACACCGTCGCACCGAGCCGTGCGAGCCGCTCGGTGACCGCGCTCGCGCGCGCGTCCGACCCCTGGATCGCGTAACCGAGGTTGAGCAGCACCTCGGCGATGCCGCCCATCCCGCTGCCGCCGATACCGACGAAGTGGATCCGCTGGATGCGCCGCATGCGGTCGCTCATCGCGCCCTCCCCGCGGCGATGCACAGGTCCGCGAGCCTCGCCGCCGCATCCGTGATGCCGCCGGCGCGCGCCGCCTCGGCCATTGCCTGCCGCCGCGCCGGATCGGCCGAGAGCGCGGTGATCGAATCGGCGAGCCGCGCCGCGTCGAGACTGGCCTCCGGGGCGAGCACCGCGGCGCCGGCGCGCACCAGGACCTCGGCATTGCGCGTCTGGTGATCGTCAACCGCCGCGGGGAACGGCACCAGGATCGCGCCGAGGCCGGCCGCCTGGAGCTCCGCGATCGTGAGCGCCCCGGCGCGGCAGATCGCGAAGTCCGCCCAGGCGTAGGCGTCGGCCATGTCGTCGATGAACGCACGGATCACGGCGTCGACGCCGGCACGCGCGTACGCGGCCTGGGTCGCCTCGAGGTGACGCGCACCGGTCTGATGCAGGACCTCGGGTCGGGACGCCGGCGCGAGGCGCGCGAGCGCGGCCGGCACGAGTTCGTTCAGGCGCCGTGCGCCCTGGCTGCCACCGATCACGAGCATGCGGGCCCGTCCGGAGCGGCCGGCCAGACGCACGCCGGGCGGCGCGAGCGCCGCGATGTCGGCGCGCACTGGATTGCCGATGCAGCGGGCGTGCACGCCCGGACCGAAGCTGCCGGGGAACGCCTCGAGCACCACGCGTGCGAGCCGCGCGAGCCAGCGATTGGTGAGGCCGGCGACCGCGTTCTGCTCGTGGATCAACAACGGGATCCGCAGCAGCCACGCGGCGATCCCGCCCGGGCCGCTGACGAACCCGCCGGCGCCGAGGACGACGCCCGGGCGACGGCGGCGCATCACGCCGATCGCGTCGGCGACGGCGCGCGCGAGCCGCAACGGCGCGAGCAGCCACGCGCCCGCGCCCTTGCCGCGGATCCCGGCGACCCGTACCCATTCGATCGCGAAGCCGTTCGCGGGCACGAGGCGCGCCTCCATGCCGCCGGCGGTGCCGAGCCACACGACCGCGACCCCGCGCTCGCGCAGCGCGCGCGCGACCGCGAGCGCCGGGAATACGTGCCCGCCGGTGCCGCCGGCCGCGATCAGCACGGGACCGCCGATCATCGCTCGCCTCCGACCGGACGCATCACGGCGGCGCGCGACGCGCACTTGACCTCGTGATGGATCCGCAGCAGCACCCCGATCCACGCGAGCGTGACCAGGAGACTGCTGCGTCCGTAGCTGATCAGCGGCAGCGTGAGCCCTTTGGTCGGCAGCACGCCCATGTCGACGCCCATGTTGATCGCCGCCTGCAGGCCGACCCAGACGCCGAAGGACAGTGCGAGATACGCCTGGTAGTGCAATCCGGCGCGCGCGGCCATCCGCGAGACCACGACCGCGCGCCACACCAGCGCGACGAACAACGCGATCACTCCGAACACGCCGACGAGACCGAGTTCCTCGGCGAGCACGGCGAACACGAAGTCGGTATGCGCTTCGGGCAGGTAGAACAGCTTCTGCACGCTGTTGCCGAGGCCGACCCCGAACAGCGAACCGCGCCCGAACGCGATCAGCGACTGGGTGAGCTGGAAGCCGCTGTTGAACGGGTCGTTCCACGGGTGGAGGAACACGGTGAGCCGCTTCAGGCGGTACGCCGAGGTCAGCGCGAGCACCGCGAGCGCGGCCGTACCCACGAGGAGCAGCAGCAGCACGTACCGCAGGCGTGCGCCGGCGACGAACAGCACCGCGAGACCGGTCACGAACAGCACCGCGGTCGCGCCGAAGTCCGGTTCCGCGAGCAGCAGCACGGAGGCCACCCCGATCACCGCGATCGGCTTCGCGATGCCGATCAGCGTCTCCTCGAGCTCGGCGCGCTTGCGCACGCAGTAGCCGCAGACCCAGTTCACGATCAGCACCCGCGCGAGCTCGGAGACCTGAAAGCTCGCAGGACCGAGCCGCAGCCAGCGTCGCGAACCGTTGATCTTCACCCCGACCCCCGGGATCAACACGACGAACAGCACCGCGAGACCGGCGAGCAGCAGCACCGTGCTGTAGCGCTCCCACAGCCGCGTCGGCAGCCGCGAGACGACCCACGCGAACCCGATCCCGAGGAAGCCGTAGACGAATTGCCGTTCGAGGAAGTAGAACGGGTTGCCGTAGTCGCGGCCGGCGATCGACATCGATGCCGACGTGACCATGATCAGGCCGACGAGGAACAGCGCGGCCGCGATGCCGAGCGCGATCGGATCCCATGCGTAGGGCATCCGGTCGCGGATCCGCAGGCCCTGGGTCAGGGTCGGGCTGCTCATGCGGACTCCCGCCGGAGCGAGCGGACCGCGGTCGCGAACACCTCGCCGCGCTCGGCGTAGTCGCGGAACATGTCGAGGCTCGCACAGGCAGGCGACAGCAGCACCGCGTCGCCGGCCCTCGCGAGCCGCGCGGCCGCGGCGACCGCTTCGGGCATCGAGCCGGCGCGCTCGACCGGACAGAGACAGCCGATCGCCGCGGCGATCGCCGGCGCATCACGGCCGATCAGTACCGCGGCCCGGACCCGTCCGCGGAACGCAGCCGCGAGCGGCGCGAAATTCTGTCCCTTGCCGTCGCCGCCGAGGATCATCACGAGCGGTCGATCGCTCCCCTCGACCGCGGCGAGGGTCGCACCGACGTTCGTGCCCTTCGAGTCGTCGAGGTAACGCACCCCGTCGATGTCCGCGATCCACTCGGACCGGTGCGCAAGGCCCGGAAAGGTTTCGAGCGCGCGGGCCATCGCGTCGAGTTCGAGGCCGGCCGCCTCGCCGAGCGCGAGCGCGGCGAGCGCATTCGCCGCATTGTGGCGTCCCGCGATCTTCAGCTGCGATTGCGCGAGCACGGGTACGCCGCGGCGCAGGAGCCGGTCGCCGGCGAGCGCGAAGTCGGCGTCGGTCCGGCGGACCGAGAACGTCGTCACGGCCGCGCGTTCGGGTCGCATCGCGAGCACGCGCGGATCGTCCGCATTGAGCACCGCCGCCGCGGCGTGCCGGAAGATCCGCGCCTTCGCCGCCCCGTACGCATCGATCGACGGGTAGCGGTCGAGGTGATCCGGGCTCAGGTTGAGCACCGTCGCCGCGCGCAGCTCGAGCGATGAGGTCGTCTCCAGCTGAAAACTCGACAGCTCGAGCACGTACAGCTCGGGCACCGGCCGCGCGAGCAGATCGAGCGCCGGTTCGCCGAGGTTGCCGCCGGCGAGCACGCGCCGTCCCGCGGCCTCGGCCAGGTGCGCGACCAGGCTCGTCACGGTGCTCTTGCCGTTGGTGCCGGTGATGCCGATCGTCGGCGCGCGCGCCTCGCGTGCGAACAGCTCCACGTCGCCGACGATCTCGATGCCCCGGCGGCGCGCAGCACGCGCGATCGGCTCGTCGAGGGACACGCCCGGCGAGATCAGCACCTGGCTCGCGCCGTCGAGGATCGACTCGTCGAATCCCCCGAGACGCAGGTCGACGCGCGCGGCGAGATCCCCGAGCGCGGCGAGGCCTGGGGGCGCGGATCGCGAATCGGTCACGCGCACCGCGACGCCGCGCCGCGCCAGGTGGCGCACGCAGGAAAGTCCCGTCTTGCCGAGGCCGATCACGACGACGCTCATCGGATTTTCAATGTCGCCAATCCCGCCAGTACCAGGACGAAGCTGATGATCCAGAAGCGCACGATCACCTTCGGCTCCGCCCAACCTTTCAACTCGAAGTGGTGATGGATCGGCGCCATCCGGAACAGCCGCTTGCCGGTCAGCTTGAACGACGCGACCTGCAGCATCACCGAGACGGTCTCGAGGACGAACACGCCCCCCATCACGAACAGCACGATTTCCTGGCGCACGATCACCGCCGCGGTACCGAGGCTGGCGCCGATCGCGAGTGCGCCGACGTCGCCCATGAACACCTGCGCCGGATAGGCGTTGAACCACAGGAAGCCGAGGCCCGCGCCGACCAGTGTCGCGCTGAAGACCAGCACCTCGCCGGCGCCGGGGATGTACGGAATGTGCAGGTAGGCCGCGAACTTGAAGTTGCCGGTCGCGTACGCGAACACGCCGAGCGCCGCCGCGACCATCACCGCGGGCATGATCGCGAGCCCGTCGAGGCCGTCGGTCAGGTTCACCGCGTTGCTGGTGCCGACGATGACGAAGTACGAGAGCGCGACGAACCCGAGCGCCCCCATCGGCACCGCAACCGTCTTGAAGAACGGCACGTACAGCGAGGTCTCGTCGGGCGATTGATGGAAATGGTACAGCGCGTACGCCGCGCCGATGCCCGCGACCGACTGCGCGAGGTACTTGTAGCGCGCCGCGAGGCCGCGCGAGTCGCCGACGACGAGCTTCAGGTAATCGTCGTAGAAGCCGATCGAGCCGAACACCAGCGTCGTCGCGAGCAGCACCCAGACGAACCGGTTCGCGAGGTCCGACCACAGGAGGGTGCCGAGCGCGATCGCGACGAGGATCAGCCCGCCGCCCATCGTCGGGGTTCCCGCTTTCGGCAGGTGCGACTTCGGCCCATCGCTGCGCACGCGTTGACCGATCTGGTAGCGCGACAAGGCCGCGATCATTCGCGGGCCGACGAACAGCGCGATCGCGAGCGCGGTGATCGCCGCGAGGATCGCCCGCAACGTCAGGTACTGGAACACGCGGAACGCCGCATGCGTGCGCATCAGATATTCGGCGAGATAGAGCAGCATCGCGGTTCAGCCCTCCCTCGCGATCGAGCCCACGGAGGCCGCCGCGAGCGCCGCGACCACGCGTTCCAGCCGATTCACGCGCGAACCCTTGACGAGCACCGTCACGGCCGGCCCGATCTGCGCCCGCAGGCGGCGCACGAGCGCGTCGACGTCCTCGAACCACTCGCCGCCCGGACCGAACGCGTCGACCGCGCGCACCGAGAGCGGCCCGAACCCGAACAGGCGCTCGACGCCTCCGGACCGCGCGTACGCACCGACCTCCGCGTGGCGCTCCGGGCCGCCGGGGCCGAGCTCGGCCATGTCGCCGAGCACCAGCCACTTCGTGCCCGGGAGAGCGCCGAGCACGTCGATCCCGGCGCGCACCGAGCTTGGGTTGGCGTTGTACGAATCGTCGATGATCCAGCTGCCGCGCGCGCCGGGCTTGAGCTGCAGCCGCCCCGCAACCGGCCGGAAGTCCGCGAGGCCCGCCCCGATCGCATCGATCGAGGCGCCGGCCGCATAGGCCGCGGCGGCGGCCGCGGCGGCGTTGCGCACGTTGTGCATGCCGCCGGCGTGCACCAGCATCGGTTCGCGCCCGAGCGGGCAGTCGAGATCGAAACGCATCGCAAACTCGCCATCCTCGATCCCGAGCACCGGATCGACCGCGCGGAACTCGGCGCTTGCGTCGAGGGCGAAGTGCAGCACGCGGCGTGCCCCGGCGAGGCCACGCCAGTAATCGGCGTAGCGGTCGTCCGCGTTGATCACCGCGGTTGCATCCGGCTCGAGACCGCCGATCGCCTCGCCCTCGCCGCGCGCGACGCCGTCGAGGTCGCCGAACCCTTCCAGGTGCTCTGCGCCCGCGTTCGTGACGAGGCCGACGGTCGGCCGGACGATCGCCATCAGCGCGGCCACGTCGCCGATGCGGTTCGCACCGATCTCGACGACCGCCGCGTGGTGTTCGTTCTCGAGTCGCAGCAACGTGAGCGGCACGCCGATGTGGTTGTTGAAGTTTCCCCGGGTCGCGAGGCACGGGCCGCGCCGCGCGAGGATCGCGGCGATCATCTCCTTCGTCGTGGTCTTGCCGTTGCTGCCCGCGACCGCGACGATCGGCATCCGGAACGCGTCGCGCCAGGCCTTCGCGAGCCGCTGCAGCGCCAGCAGCGCGTCGCCGACGAGGATCTGCGGCAGCGCGCCCGGCGCGCGGCGTTCGACGATCGCACCGGCCGCGCCCGCGGCGGCGGCCGCCTCGACGAAGTCCGCGCCATCGAAGTTCGGGCCGCGCAGCGCGACGAACAGCGCGCCCGCCTCGAGGGTGCGGGTATCGGTCGACACCGAGGTGTAGGGCCGATCCGCACCGACCAGTTGTCCGCCGACCGCGGCGGCCACCTCGCCGAGGAAGCGTCTCATGCCGCCTCCCCGAGCGCGCGCCGCGCCTCGACGAGATCGCTGAACTCGCGCCGCCGGTCGCCGTAGATCTGGTAGTCCTCGTGCCCCTTGCCCGCGATCAGCACGACGTCGCCGGGCGAGGCCTTCGCGAGCGCTTCCCCGATCGCCCGCGCGCGATCGTGGATCACCTGCGCCGGGTGGGTCTCGACCCCCGAGACGATCGCGGCGGTGATCGCTGCCGGGTCCTCGGAGCGAGGGTTGTCGTCGGTGACGATCAGGTGATCCGCGAGGCCGTCGGCGACCGCGCCCATCAGCGGGCGCTTGCCGGCATCTCGGTCGCCGCCGCAGCCGAACACGCACCACAATTCGCCGCGGCAGTGCTCGCGCAGGGCGCCGAGTGCCTTGGCGAGCGCATCCGGCGTATGCGCGTAGTCGATCACCGCGAGCGGTCGGTCGGCGCGATCGGTCGGGACCACCTGCATGCGCCCTGGCGGTGGCTCGACCGCCGCCAGCACGGCCGCCGTCTCGACGAGCGCGGCGCCGGCGGCCGCCGCGATCCCGAGCACGAGCACGGCGTTCTCGGCGTTGAACCGCCCGATCAGCGGCGCACGGACGGTCGTCGCGCCGAACGTGCCGTCGAGTTCGAGGCGCAGACCCCGCGGTTCCGGCGCGACGCGGCGGGCCTGCAAGCGTTGCTCCGCGGGCACAGTGACGTCGGCGGCGCCGACCCACACCGCGGTCCGCGGCGCTCGCCCCGCATGCCGGCGCAGCAACTCGCGCCCGAAGGCGTCGCCGGCGTTGATCACGATGCGCCGCAGTCCGTCGGCCTCGAACAGCCGCGACTTCGCGTCACCGTAGGCCTGCATCGTCCCGTGATAGTCGAGATGATCGCGAGTCAGGTTCGTGAACGCGGCGCTCGCGAAGCGCACGCCATCGACGCGTCCCTGATCGAGCGCGTGCGAGGACACCTCGACCGCGACCTCACGGATCCCGGCATCGCGCATCGCGGCGAGCCGCCGGTGGATGGTGACGGCGTCCGGGGTCGTGTGGCCCTGCGGCTGCAGCGCCCCGATCGCTCCCCAGCCGAGCGTACCGAGGTAGCCGGCACGCGAACCGAGCCGCGTGAAGGCCTGCGCGAGCAGGTACGCGCTGGTCGTCTTGCCGTTCGTGCCGGTGATCCCGTGCACGCCGAGCGAGGACGACGGTCGACCGAAGAATCGATCCGCGATTGCGCCGGCGTGCCGCGACAGCGCGTCGATGGGCGCCGCGAACACCGACGGCGGGAGCGATGGCGGGCGGTCGATCCCCGCGCTCTCCCAGAGCACCGCGACGGCACCGCGGCGCACCGCCTCGTCGACGTGCGCAAGGCCGTGGTCGCCGCGGCCGCGCACCGCGAGGAACAGGCCGCCCGGCTGGATCTCACGGCTGTCGAGCGCGAGATCGCGAATCCCGACCCCGGCCGCCGCCACGGCGGGAATCGGCGCGATCCCGTCGAGCAGACCGGCGAGCCCGACGGTGCCTGGGGTGCCGCTCACGGCGCTCATGGCGCCTCGTCGAGACGAACCAGCGTCGTCGCCGGCATCGCCTGCAGGTCGTCCGGCGGCACGTCGAGCAAGCGCATCGCGCCGGTCATCACGCTCGAGAACACGGGTGCGGCGACTTCACCGCCGTAATAGAGCGGTCCGCTCGGCTTGTCGATCACGACGACGGTCGCGAGACGCGGATCGGACGCGGGCACGAGGCCCGCGAACACCGCGCGGTACTGATGGGTCGAGTAGCCGCCGTCGTCCGAGATCCACGCCGTCCCGGTCTTGCCGGCGACCTTGTAGCCGACGACCGCGGCGGCGGGCGCGGTGCCCCCGGCGGACACGACGTCGCGCATCAGGCCGATCAGCGAACGCGCGACGCTCGCTCGCAGCACGCGCACGCCCGGCACGGGACCATGGACCCGCACGAAGCTGATCGGCCGCTCGAGACCATACGCGCCGATCGTCGCATACGCGTGCGCGAGCTGCAGCGCGGTCACCGAGATCCCGTAACCATGCGAGAGCGTCGCGATCCGGATCGGGCGCCACTGCGTGTAATTCGTGAGAATGCCGGACGATTCCCCGGGAAAGTCGCTCCCGGTGACCTGCCCGAACCCAAGATTCGTCAAGGTCTTCCAGATGAGTTCCGGCGGCAGCGACAGCGCGACCTTCGCGGCGCCGACGTTGCTCGATTTCTCGAGGATCGTCGACAGGTTGATCGGACCGTAGTCCTGCTCGTCCCTGAACACCTTGTCGTCGACCTTCAGGTACCCCGGGGACGTGTCGACGATGCTGCCCGGGCGGTACTCGCCCGACGTGAGCGCGGCCGCGATGATGAACGGCTTCATGCTCGAGCCCGGCTCGAACATGTCGGTCGCGGCGCGGTTGCGGTAGAGGTTCGGCTGGTACTGGCTGCGGTCGTTCGGATTGAACGAGGGCTGATCGGCCATCGCGAGCACTTCGCCGGTGCGGCAGTCGATCACGGTCACCGATCCGGCCTCCGCGTGATAGCGCTGCACCGCCGCCTTCAGTGCGCGGTAGGCGAGATACTGGATCCGCAGGTCGATGCTGGTCACCAGGTCGCGACCCGGGCGCGGCGGTCGAATGTTGTCGACGTCCTGGACGTAGTCGCCGTACATGTCCTGCAGCACGCGTTCGGCGCCGTCGACGCCGGTGAGCACGGGGTCGTAGCTGAGCTCGAGTCCGTCCTGACCGCGATCGTCGATCGTCGTGAACCCGACGACATGTCCGGTGACCTCTCCGGCCGGGTAGAAGCGCTGGTACTCGCGCATCAGGTACACGCCCGGGATGTCGAGCGCCTTGACCCGTGCGGCCTGGTCCGGCGGCAGGTGGCGGGCCACGTAGAGGAACTGCCGGTCGAGATGTCCGGTGATCTGGCGCGCGAGCGCATGGCCGCTCTCCCGCAGCGCCCGCGCGAGCCGCGGCAGCTCGTCGAGGTTGCGGTCGACGACCTGGGGATTCACCCACACGCTGTCGACCGGCGTGCTGATCGCGAGCGGCTCGCCGTTGCGGTCGAGGATCTCGCCGCGGTGAGCTGGAATGGTGATCACGCGCAGCGCCCGTTCGTCGCCCTGCTGCAGCAGGAACCGGTGATCGACGAGCTGCAGGTCCACCGCACGCGCGGCGAGCAGCGCCGCCCCCACGACCACGAGCGCGAGCACGAGCGCGGAACGCCACCGGTACCTGCCGTAGCGCGCGTCGTGTTCTGCCGAGCGCGGCTTCACGGGCGCACGATCCGCACGTCGGCGGGCGGCGGCATCAGCATGTGCAGCTTCGCGCTCGCGGCCTTCTCGACCAGCGCGTTCGACGACCACGTGCTCTGCTCGAGCTCGAGACGGCCGAGCTCGGTATCGAGCGCGTCGCGCTGCGCGTTCAGCTTCTCGAGCCGCGCGAACAGCACGCGCGCCTCGTATCGCTCGTAGACGACCGCGGTCGCGCTTGCGAGCACCGCGAACCACAGCGCAGGCAGCACGAGGAAGAGGATGCGCCGCGCGCTCATGCCGCGAGATCCGTCGGCAGCCGCTCGGCGACGCGCAGGCGGGCGCTGCGTGCGCGCGGATTGCGCGCGATCTCCGCATCGCTCGGCACCGTCGGCTTGCCGACCAGGCGCAACCGCGGGCGCGCGTGCGCGGGGATCTGCGGCAGGCCGGCGTAGAGCGGATCGGGCGACGCATGCTGGCGCAGGAACCGCTTCACGATCCGATCCTCGAGCGAATGGAAGCTGATCACGGCGAGCCGGCCGTGCGGTTCGAGCCGCTCGAGTGCCGCGGCGAGCGCGGACTCGATCTCGCCGAGCTCGTTGTTCACGTGGATCCGCAGCGCCTGGAACACCCGGGTCGCCGGGTGCTTGTGACGTTCGCGGGTCGGGCTCACGCGTGCGATCATCTCGGCGAGCTGCAGCGTGCGTTGGAACGGCGCGGTCTTGCGGTCGGTGACGATCGCGCGCGCGATCCGCAGCGCGAATCGCTCCTCGCCGAACTCGCGGAAGATCCGCGCGAGTTCGTCCGCAGCCGCGGTGTTCACGACGTCCGCGGCACTCGGTCCCGTGCCGCGATCCATGCGCATGTCGAGCGGCCCGTCCTGCAGGAAGCTGAAGCCGCGCGCCGGCTCGTCGAGTTGCGGTGAGGACACGCCGAGATCGAACAGGATCCCGTCGAATCGCAGGCCGGGTCGGACCCGGTCCGCGCAGGCCGCGAGCTCGGAGAACCGCGCGAGGAAGATCGCGACCCGCGGGTCCGCGCCGAAGCGCGCGCGAGCCGCGGCGACCGCGTCAGGGTCCCGGTCGAGACACAGCAGCCTGCCGCCGGGACCGACCTGCTCGAGGATCGCTTGCGCATGGCCACCGCGGCCGAAGGTTGCGTCCAGGTAGACTCCGTCCGGCTTCAGGTTCAGCGCGGCGACGGCCTCCACCCGCAGCACCGGCCAATGCGTTCCGTTCGCGTATTCTTCGCCGCTCATCGAAGCCCCACGCTCTCGCGCCGCTCGCGACCGATCAGAGCGTCAACGTGTCGAGTTCTGCCGGCAGATCGCTCGCCGAGTCCTCGCCTGCCAGCCATTCCTCGCGTCGCGCCTCCCAATGCGCTTCATCCCACAACTCGAACCGCGTCCCCTGCCCGATCAGCACCGCGTCTCGGGTCAGCAGCGCGAACTCGCGCAGCTTCGGCGGCAGCAACAGCCGGCCGTGTCCGTCGAGTTCGACCTCGGTCGCGTGGCCGACCATCAAGCGCTGCAGGCGTCGCGCCTGGGGATGCAAGGTCGGCAGCTGCATGAGCTTGCGTTCGATCGATTCCCAGTCGGGCAGTGGGTAGATCAGCAGGCACCGGTCCTTGTCGACCGTGATCACGAGGCGGCCCCCGCAGATTTCCTGCAGCCGCTCGCGATAGCGGGTGGGCATCACGACCCGACCTTTGGCGTCGAGAGTCAACTTGTTGGCGCCGCGAAACATCGGTGAATGGGCCGGAAGACCCATTATTCCCCACTTTTTCCCACCTGCTGCCACTATAGGGATCGGTACCGCGGACTGTCAACGCCTTGGGACAAAAAAAATCCCGTAACGACAGTCACTTAGCCGACGTTCTCGACGGCCGGCGGAGCTGGGCGTCAAGCCCTTAATTAATTCAAATTGTTAGCGGTTCTTTTTGGAATCGGCCGAAGGTATCGGCCGCGCCGCGGTGGGTTCAGAGAGTCGGCCGGTAAGCCGGGTTCTGTCGTGGACAGTCATTCCTCTGGGATGCGCGTCGCCGCGCACCTCGAGCAGCCTACCCGGAAGCGCCTGTGGGCCACAGGTCGCGGCCGCAGGCACCGCTAGCTTCCCTATTTGGCCTTGCTCCAGGTGGGGTTTGCCGTGCCACCCTCGTTGCCGAGGGCGCGGTGCGCTCTTACCGCACCATTTCACCCTTGCCAGCGCCTTGCGGCGCTTCGGCGGTATCTTTCTGTTGCACTTTCCGTGGGCTCACGCCCCCCAGGTGTTACCTGGCACCTTGCCCGTCGGAGCCCGGACTTTCCTCCATGCGCATCGCGCACAGCGACTGTCTGGCCGACTCTCTGAGTGCCTAGATTAACAAAAACCGCCCGCGGACTTCGCACGATGCGAGCGGTTCCCCACCCGGCGACACGCGGGCGCGATCGGCCTTGCGCGCCACGCGTCAGGTCGCTGGGTGGTCGGAGGCGGCATCCGCGGCGCGCAGCGCGAGCGCGCGGCGATACGCCTCGTTGTCGCGCGCGCCGACGAGCCGCGCCGCGAGCCGCGCCGCCTGCGCGAGCGGCAATTCGCCGAGCAGCACCCGCAGCACGCGGTCGAGTTCCGCCGCAGCCGGGTCGTCCGCAGCAGCCCCGGCGGCAGCCCCCTC
Organism: Pseudomonadota bacterium; assembly: GCA_021780395.1. The sequence goes on along the minus strand of JAJXYU010000067.1, from coordinate 6,534 downwards.
GATCGCGATGACGAGCTCCCCGCGCGCGAGCGACGACTCCTGCGTCGCGAGCGCGGCGAGCTCGCCGAGTTCGCCACGCCGGACCTGCTCGTGCACTTTCGTCAGCTCCCGGGCGATTGCCGCCCGGCGCTCCCGCCCGAGGGTCGCCGCGCAGTCCTCGAGCATCTCGCGCAAGCGGTGCGGCGCCTCGTAGAACACCAGGGTCCGGGATTCCGGCGCGAGCTCGCCGAGGCGCCGGCGGCGCGCGCCACGGCGCGACGGCAGAAAGCCTTCGAACGCGAACGCCGCGGTCGGCAAACCCGCGATCGACAGCGCCGCGATCGCGGCGCACGGGCCCGGCACCGCGACGATCTCGATTCCCGCGGCGGCGGCGGCCTGCACCAGCGTCTGGCCCGGATCACTGATCGCCGGCGTGCCGGCGTCGCTGATCAGCGCGAGGTGCTCGCCCGCCGCGAGCCGGGCGAGCAGCGCCGGCGTGCGCTCGCGCTCGTTGTGTCCGTGCAGCGACACCAGCGGCGTGGTGATCCCGAAGTGGCGCAGCAGCACCGCGCTGTGGCGGGTATCTTCCGCCGCGATCAGTGCGCAGCCCGCGAGCGTCTCGCGCGCCCGCGGACTGAGATCCCCCAGGTTGCCGATCGGCGTCGCGACCACGTACAGCCTGCCGGGAGCAGCGTTTCCCACTATAATTCGCGCCTCGAATCCGGGTACGGCAACAGGGTACACAGCCTATGGCAGCGTTCCGACGACGTCCATCGAGATCGATCTGGGCGATCGCGATCGCGAGTGCTGCGCTCGCCGGCTGCAGTCTCGTCCGGCCCGTCGAGGCGCCCCTCGCCGGCGGCACCGCGAGCGCGGCCGCACTCGCCGGACAGGGCCGCCACGTGCAGGCCGCGCAGGCCTATGCGGCGCTTGCGGCGAGCCAGCCCGCGGACCGCGACTACTACGAACTGAAGAGCGCGCAGCAGTGGCTCGCGTCCGGCAATCCGAGCGCCGCGCACCAGGCGCTCGCCACCGTATCGCCCGCTGCGAGCGTCCGATACCCGGTGCTACGCGCCCTCGTTGGCGCGTCCGTCGGCGTCGCCAGCCGCAATGGCGAGGCCGCTTTGCGCGACCTTGCCCGCATCCAGCCGCCGCAGGCGGCCGGCGCCGCCATCCAGTACTGGGCTTTGCGAGGCCAGGCGGAATTCCTGGTCGGCGACGTGGCCGCCGGCGTGCGCGCATACCTCGAGCGCGAGCGCTGGCTCGCCGATCCCGCCGCGGTCCGCGCGAATCGCGATCAGCTGTTCGGGCAGATCCGCGCCGCCGCGGCTCGCGGCGCGTCGTTCGCGCTGCCGCCCCGCAGTGGTCCGGTCGTCGCCGGGTGGCTCGCGCTCGGACCGGTCGCGCGGGACTTCGATCGCAATCCGATGGGCGTCACCGCGGCGCTCGCGGCCTGGCGGGCCCGGTTCCCGGATCATCCGGCGGACGCGACCGTCGCCGCCGCCGAGCACCAGGAGTTGCGCGAGGTCACGCGGTTCCCGCAACGGATCGCGTTGCTGCTGCCGCTGTCGGGTCCGGCCGGAGCCGCCGGGGTCGCGGTGCGGGACGGGTTCCTCGCAGCCTACTTCCAGCAGGACGCCGCGTCACGGCCGCGGGTACGCATCTACAACGTCGCGGCGACGCCGGTCGCAACCGTGTATTCGCGGGCGGTCGCGGATGGGGCGGACTTCATCGTCGGTCCGCTGACCAAGCAGGACGTCGCAGCCATCGCGCCGCTCGCGTCCGGGCGCATCCCGATCCTCGCACTGAACTTCCTCGCGAACTCGATTGCGGCGCCCCGCAATTTCTATCAGTTCGCGCTGCGCCCGGAGGACGAGGCACGCACCGTCGCTCGGCGACTGATCGCGGACGGCCGTTTGCACGGTGTCGCGATCGTCCCCCAGGGCGAGTGGGGTGAGCGCGTCGCCGACGCGTTCCGGGCCGAGCTCGAGCGGCATGGCGGCAGCGTGCTCGCGCTCGGCCGCTACGCGGCCGGACAGATCAACTTCTCCGGCATCATTCGCTCGACCCTCGAGATCGGCGCGACGCCGGGCGAGCCCGAGGGCCATCGCGGCGATGCGACCTTCGTGTTCGTCGCGGGCCCGCCGAGCATCACCCGGCTCGTGATGCCGCAACTGAAGTTCAATTACGCCGGCGACATCCCCGTCTATGCGATGCCCGACGGCTACGCGCCGGGACCGGTCGCGAACTCCGACGTCGACGGCATGCGTTTCCCGGACATGCCGTGGATGATCTCCTCGGATCCCGTGACCGCGAAGATCCGCGCGTCGGTCGATGCCGCGTGGCCGAACCAGACCGCGCGCTGGGGCCCGCTGTACGCGTTCGGCTTCGACGCTTATCGCCTGGTCCCGGCCTTGCGCTCGGGGTACCTCGCCGGAGGCACGGAGCTTGCCGGCGTGACCGGCCAGCTTCGGCTCGACGATCTGGGTCGAATCCGGCGCGGACTCGACTGGGCAGTGATTCGCGACGGAGTCCCGAGTCCGCTCTGATCGCGGCGCCCGTCGGCGCCGCCGTCATTTGTCGCCAATCTGGCCAGAAAGGCGCGAAGACCCGCGCGGCGGTCGCGCGCGATACTGCGTGCATGCACGACTCGGCCGGTCACTCCTCGGCGCGCGCCGCCGCCGGCGCGGCCGCCGAGCAACTCGCGGCGCGCTTTCTCGAGTCGCAAGGGCTGGCCCTGATCGCGCGTAACGTCCGGTGCCGACTCGGCGAGATCGATCTGATCTGCGAAGAGCGTGGAACGCTCGTGATCGTCGAGGTGCGTCAGCGCGGCGGAGCGGATTTCGGGGGCTCGCTGCATTCCGTGACGATCGCGAAGCAGCGGCGCATCGCGCGGGCGACCGCGCGGTTCCTGCTGATCGAGCGCCGCTGGCGCGATGCGCGAGTGCGCTTCGACGTGGTCGGCATCGACGGGCCGCCGGACGACCGGGGCCGGCTGACCTGGGTCCGGGATGCGTTCCGCTGCGTCTGACGCACCGCGCCGCCCGAGGGCAGGACCGGGCGCCCTGCCGGCCGGCAGGCCCGATTACTTCACCACCTGAAGCTTCGGACGCTTGCTCGACTTGCCGCCCTTGCCAGCCGGCGCCGCAGGCTCACCCGCGCTCGCCGCCGGGCTCGGCGGACTGGGCGAATCGCCGGGATCGGGGTCGGCATCGCCCTCGGAGAAGATCATCCCCTGCCCCGACTCGCGCGAATAGATCCCGAGCACCGCACGCACCGGAACGTACACCGAGAAGCTCGCGCCACCGAATCGCGCATCGAACGACAGCGCATCGTTGCCCAGTTGTAGGCCTCGGGTCGCGCTCAGGCTGACGTTCAGCACGATCTTGCCATCCTTCACGTAGGGCCGCGGCACGACCACGCCGTCGACTCCCGCGTCGACGACGACGTGCGGCGTCTCGCCGCTGTCACCGATCCATTCGTGCAGCGCCCGCAGGAGGTATGGCCGGCGAGGCTTCACGCGCGCATGCCCCGCTCGGCTTCGGTCAACGACGCCCGGAACGACGGACGCGAGAAGATCCCGTGCATGTACTTCACGATCGGCTGGGCCTGGGCGGACAGTTCGATGCCGAAGGCTGGCAGGCGCCACAGGATCGGCGCGATGCTCGCATCGACCAGGGAGAACTCGTCGCTCAGGAAGAACGGCTTCGCCCGGAAGACCTCGGCACTCGCGCTGATCGCTTCACCGAGGATCTTGCGCGCCTGTGCCGCGGCTTTGCCCTGAGGATCCGACTGGATGTCTCCGGCCATTCCGTACCAGTCGCGCTCCACCCGGTACAAAGCGACCCGGAACTGCGCCCGGGTCACCGGATCGATCGGCATCAGCGGCGGATGCGGATAGCGCTCGTCGAGGTAGTCGATGATGACCCGGGAGTCGTAGAGCACCAGGTCTCGATCGACCAGGGTCGGCAGGCTGTGGTACGGGTTCAGCTCCAGCAAGTCCTCCGGCAACTTGCCGACCTCGGCGTTGACGATGTCGATCGCGATGCCCTTTTCGGCGAGCACCAGCCGGACCCGGTGGCTCCACGGGTCGGTGGGCCCTGAAAACAGCGTCATTACAGCGCGGCGAGGCACGAACGCCGTCTCCCGATCACGCCGGCCGCGGCCAGCCGCCGCGGCCGCGCGTTCAATGAACGTCCTTCCAGTATTCCTTCTTCAGCAGATAGGTGAGCACGAAGAACAGCGCGAGGAACAGCATCACGTACACGCCGAGCGACCGGCGCTCCGCCTTGATCGGCTCCGCCGTGTAGTTCAGGAAGTTGGTGATGTCCGTGACGAACTCATCGTACTGCGCAGGCGTCATCGAACCGCCCGTCCCCGGCGCGACGCCGACCAGCTGCATGCTGGTGTGCCCGGATGCGTCGGTCACACTCTTGTAGACCGGCTTCTGTACGCCCTGGAGCGTCGCGAGGACGAATGGCATCGCGACGTTCGGCTTGTAGAGGTTGTTCACCCCCCAGAGCCGCGTCTTGTCCGCGTAGAAGCCCTTCAGGAACGAATAGATGTAGTCCTTGCCCATGTAGCGGGCCATCAGCGTGAGGTCCGGGGGTTCGACGCCGAACCATTTGACCGCGTCATTCGACGGCATCGCCGAGAGGATGTGATCGAGCGGCTTCTTCGAGGTCAGCATCAGATTCTTCTTGAGCAACGGCAGCGGGATCTGCAGGTCCTTCGCCATGCGCTCGTAGCGCAGGTAGCGCAACGAATGGCAGCCCGAACAGTAGCTCATGAAGTCGCGCGCCCCACGCTGCAACGACTGGACGTCGTTGATGTTCGTGTGCACGTGCTGCAGCGGGAAATCCGCCTCCTGGGCGAGCGCCGCACCAAACGGAACGACAATCGCCGCAATCAACAACAGTCGCTTAAGCATGTCCCGTCACCCTCTCCGGCACCGGCTTCACACGATCGATCTTCGTATACCAGGGCATCAGCAAAAAGAATGCGAAATACATGGCGGTCCCGGCTCTCGCGAGCAGCGGATAGATTCCCGCGGGAGGATGCATCCCGCAATCGCCGAGCGTGACGAACGCGACGACGAAGAGTGCCAGCGCGATCTTGTAGATCGGACCCTTGTAGCGGATCGACTTCACCGGTGATCGGTCGAGCCAGGGCACGAAGAACAGCACCACGATCGCCGAGCCCATCACCAGCACGCCCCAGACCTGGGTGCCCGCGAACGACGGCACCGCGCGGAGCATCGCGTAGAACGGCGTGAAGTACCACACCGGGGTGATGTCGGGCGGCGTCTGCAACGGATTCGCCGGCGTGAAATTCGCGCTCTCGAGGAAGAATCCGTGGAAAGTCGGCTCGAAGAAGATCACCGCGCAGAAGATCAGCAGAAAGCCGGCGACGCCGACCATGTCCTTGACCGTGTAGTACGGGTGGAACGGGATCCCGTCGAGCGGGTGCCCGTCCGGACCTTTGAGCTTCTTGATCTCGATGCCGTCGGGATTGTTCGAACCCACTTCGTGCAGCGCCATCACGTGCGCGATCACGAGGAAGATCAGCGCGAGCGGCAGGGCCGCGACGTGCAGCGCGAAGAAGCGGTTCAGCGTCGCGTCGGCGATCACGTAATCGCCGCGGATCCATTCGAGGAGGCCGTGACCGATCACCGGCAGGCTGCCGAACAGCGAGGTGATCACCTGCGCGCCCCAGAAGCTCATGTTACCCCACGGCAACACGTAGCCCATGAACGCCTCGGCCATCAGCAGGACGAAGATCAGGCAGCCGAAGATCCAGATCAGTTCGCGAGGCTTGCGTGCCGACCCGTACATCAGTCCGCGGAACATGTGCAGGTACACGACGATGAAGAACGCCGAGGCGCCGGTCGTGTGCATGTAGCGGATCAGCCAGCCCCACTCGACGTCGTTCATGATGTACTGAACGGAGGCGAACGCTTCGGCGGCGTTCGGCTTGTAGTTCATCGTCAGGAAGATGCCGGTGACGATCTGGTTCACGAGCACGAGCAGCGCGAGCGAACCGAAGAAGTACCAGAAGTTGAAGTTCTTCGGCGCGTAGTACTCCGCGAGGTGCTCCTTCCAGAGCTTCGTCAGCGGGAAGCGCGCGTCGATCCATGGGAGCAAACCCCGGCCGTTGCCGGCGGAATCGGATGATTCGGACATCGGTCAGACTCTCCTGCGGATTTAGGCGTTCTGCGAGGCGTCGTCGACGCCGACCACGACTCGCAAGTCCTTGCCGAAGGCATACGGCGGAATTGCGAGATTCTTCGGCGCCGGGACGTTCTTGAAGACCCGGCCCGACGCGTCGTACTTCGACCCGTGACAAGGGCAGTAGAAGCCACCCGGCCAGTCCTTGCCGAGGTCGACGCCGGCGACCTGGAATTCCCCGCGCCGCTCGAACGCGCCGAGCGGCGCGCAGCCGAGGTGCGTGCAGACGCCGAGCCCGACCCAGTATTCCGGATTGCGCGCGCGCGCGGCACCGCTCGCCTTGATGTAGGCCGGCTGATCCGAGGCATCGGAGTTCGGATCGGCGAGC
>JAJXYU010000133.1 GCA_021780395.1 Pseudomonadota bacterium | reverse complement strand
CCGCGGCGTTCAACGCGCAGTTCCTGTTCACGCAGAGCGACTTCACGACGGTGAAGCCCGAGACGCTCGACTCGATCGAGGCCGGGTTCAAGACCACCTGGTTCACGGATCGGCTGCAGGTCGATGGTGCGATCTTCCATTACCAGTACAAGAACCAGCAGATCATCAACGTCTATCCGACCGGCCAGCAACCGCTGATCAACCTCGGCAGGTCGCGGATCGTCGGCGGCGAGCTCGAGATCGTCGCGCGTCCGGTACGAAGCTTCACCGGCCGCATCGGAATCGGGATGCTCGACTCGAAGGTGCAGCAAGGCGCGCTCGCGACCGGCAGCATCGTGGGCCAGCAACTCCCGAACGCACCGCGCATCTCCGGGACCGCGAGCGGCGACTGGGACGCCTGGTCGACGCCGTCGGTCGGCCTGCGCTTGCACTTCGATCTGTCGTTCGCGGCGAGGCAATACCTCGCGCTCCCGCAGGAACAGGCGATTTCGCAGCCCACCTACGCGCTGCTGAACCTGCGTGCGGACCTGCATTCGCCGAACGACCGCTGGGATCTCGGGCTGTGGAGCAACAACGTGACCGACAAGTTCTACCTGACGAACGCGGTTGACCTGCAGGGCCTCGGCTACGACTATCGCCACCGGGGCGTGCCGAGAACCTACGGGGCCGACGTGACGTACAAGTTCTGAGCCGGCACTGGACGGGGAGCGGACGCGATCGAATCGCGCGTGATGAGCGTCGAAAGCAGTTACGTATCGGGAACCAGCGAATCGCCGCTGATTCACCGTAGCATCGGCGGCGTGCTCGTCGACGCGGCGGCGCGCTGGCCCGATCGAACCGCGCTCGTGGTGCGCCACCAGGGCGTGCGCCTGGACTACCGGGGGCTGCTGGACCGAGCGGATCGGCTCGCGCGCGGCCTCCTTGCGCTCGGGCTCGTGCCGGGCGAGCGCATCGGCATCTGGTCGCCGAACAATCTCGAGTGGGTGATGACCCAGTTCGCGACCGCGCGCGCGGGACTCATCCTCGTGAACATCAACCCGGCATACCGCACCGCCGAACTTGCCTATGTGTTGCGCAAGGTCGGCTGCCGGGCGCTCATCTTCGCGCCGCGCTTCAAGGCGAGCGACTACGTCACGATGCTCGACGAGCTGTTCGCGGCCGCGCCGCCCCGACGCGACGGCGTGCTCGAGAATCCCGGATTCCCGGAGCTACGCCGGCTGATCTGCCTCGGATCCGACGTCGCGCCGCGATTCCTGCCGTTCGATCGGCTCGGCGCGCTCGGCGAGACCGTCCCCGCGCACGTGCTCGAGGACCTCGCGGTCGACATCGACCCCGACGACCCGATCAACATCCAGTTCACCAGCGGCACGACCGGCGCGCCGAAGGGCGCGACCCTGACGCACTTCAACATCGTGAACAACGGCTACTTCGTCGGCCGCGGGATCCACCTCGGCGAGGCCGATCGGCTGTGCATCCCGGTGCCGCTGTACCACTGCTTCGGAATGGTGATGGGCGTGCTCGGCGCGGTGACCCACGGGGCGAGCGTGGTGTTTCCGTCGGAGGCATTCGATCCGCTCGAAGTCCTGTCCGCGGTCGCCGAGGAGCGCTGCACCGCGCTCTACGGGGTCCCGACGATGTTCATCGCGGAGCTCGATCATCCGCGCTTTCGCGAGTTCGATCTGCGCTCCTTGCGCACCGGGATCATGGCGGGTGCGACCTGCCCGATCACGGTGATGCGGCGCGTGATCGACGAGATGCATCTCGCCGAGATCACGATCTGCTACGGCATGACCGAGACCAGCCCGGTGAGCTTCCAGTCGCGGATCGGCGATCCGCTGGAACACCTGGTGTCCACCGTCGGGCGGATCCACCCGCACCTGCAGGCGAAGGTCATCGACGCCGACGGCCGCGTGGTCCCGCGCGGCGAGACCGGCGAGCTCCTGACGCGCGGCTACAGCGTGATGCGCGGCTATTGGGACGACCCCGAGCATACCGCCGAAGCGGTCGACGAGGCCGGTTGGATGCACACCGGCGATCTCGCGACGATCGACGCCGACGGCTACTGCACGATCGTCGGCCGCGTGAAGGACATGATCATCCGCGGCGGCGAGAACGTGTACCCGCGAGAGATCGAGGAGTTCCTGCACCATCACCCGAAGGTGCTCGACGTCGCCGTCGTCGGCGTTCCCGATCCGAAGTACGGCGAGGAAGTCTGCGCGGTGGTTCGACTGCGCGAGGGCGTCGACGGCGACGCGGAGGAGATCGTCGCGTACTGTCGCGGCCGGATCGCGCACTACAAGGTCCCGCGTTACGTCCGCTTCGTCGACCAATTCCCGATGACCGTGACGGGCAAGGTGCAGAAGTACCTGCTACGCGAGCAAATGGAATCGCTCCTGTCCGCCCCGGACGGATGCGACCGGTGTTGACCGCGGCACCCGACGCGAGCGTCGACGTCGGCGTGCTCGGCGCCGGGCCGGCGGGCTGCGCCGCGGCGCTCGGCCTGCACCGTCTACGGTACTCCGTCGCGATCCTCGGCCGACCCCGGCCCGCGGCGAGCGAAGGCCTCGGCGAACGCTGCGTCGCACGCTTGCTCTAGGCCGGCCTCGAGCGCGCGGCCGCCGCCGCCGGCCGCTCGGCGCCCCGGATCGGCGTCTGGGCCGGCACGCGCTCGACGCGCGGACGCGAATGCCCGATCGATCGGACGGCGTTCGACGAAGCGCTGGCGCTCGATCTCGCGCTCGCGGGACTGCGTCTCGATCGCCGCGCGGCGCGCGCGATCGCCGCGGACGCCGGCGTCGGTTGGCGGATCGACACCGCGCAGGGTTCGCTCCGGTGTCGTGCGATCCTGGACGCGCGCGGCCGGCGATCCGGCGGCGTCGAGCGTCTCGGCCCGCGACTCGTCGCGTGGAGCGAGCGCTGGCGGATCGCCGCGGGCGGCGGTCCCGGCAGCGCGGTGGTCGCGATCGACGACGGCTGGTGCTGGTTCGCACGCGACGCGAACGGGATCTTGCAGCGGCAATTCATCTGCGCGCCGCGGACGCGGCTCGACCGCGAGCAGCTGCGCGAGCGGTTCGAGACCGCGACGGCGACCCTGCAGGAAGACGCGTTCTCGACGCAACGTGCGCAATTTCTCGGCGCGCGCGCGACCGCCGCGGTGATGCGCCGTGCCGACGCCGCGCCCTCCCCCGGTCGTTTGCGCATCGGCGACGCCGCGCTCGCGCTCGATCCGCTCGCCGGGCACGGCGTCCACGAGGCCCTGCAATCCGCGCGCGTCGGCGTCGCGGCGATTCACTCCTACCTCGACGGGACCGATTGGACGCCGATCGCACGGTTCGTGCGCGAACGCAGCGACGAGGTTTGGCGGCGCGCGGTCGCGACCGCGGGGACGTTCTATCGAGAACAGGCGCGATCCCTGCCCGGCGCGCCGTTTTGGGCGGCCGCCGCGGACCACTACGAACGTCTCTCGGTCGACGCGAACGCGCGGATCGACGCGGGCGCCGGACGATTCGAGCGCCGGCCGGTGTTGAACGGGGAACGCATCGAGCTTCGGCCGGTGTGGGTCAGCGCTCGCTGGCCACGGGGCGTGTGGCGGGCGGCGGTAACGAGAGCATCCAGAGAGGTTCGCGATGAGCACGACGAGCAAAGCTGAGAACACGGGGGGATGGGCGTTGGCCGTGCTGCTGGGCGTGCTCGCCGCGGGCGCCGCGACGCGGGCGGTCGCGGCCGTGACCGCGACCACCGGCCCGGCCGACGGGGCAACCCTGGTGAAGACCTATTGCGGCGCCTGTCACCTCCCGGACCGGCAAGGCACGCTCGCCCGCATCGGCGACGAGCGCAAGACGCCCGAGGGCTGGGTGATGACGATCTTCCGGATGCAAAACCTGCACGGCTTGCAGCTCCCGGCGACCGCGCGCGACACGATCGTTCGCTACCTCGCCGACACCCGGGGGCTCGCGCCGTCCGAAGCGGCGCCGGCGCGCTTCGCGCTCGAGCGCCGCCCGAACGTGCCGGACTTGGCGCTGCCCGGCGACCTGCAGCGGATGTGCGCGCGCTGTCACTCGGCGGCGCGGATCGCGCTGGAGCGGCGCGACGCCGCCGACTGGCTGAAGAACGCGAACTGGCATCTCGCGGAATTCCCGACGATCGAATACCAGGAAGGCGCTCGCGACCGGCATTGGTGGCGCGAGGCCTCGACGAAGGTGCCCGCCGAGCTCGGCCGACTCTTCCCGCTGCACACGGCCGCGTGGGCCGCGTGGCAGCGACACGCCCCGATCGACCTCGCCGGCCGCTGGCTGGTTCGCGGCGACGAGCCCGGGCGCGGCACGTACTGGGGAACCGCCGAGATCCGCCGGACCGCCGCGGACGAGTACCGCACGACCTATCGCCTGCGCTTCGCGGACGGCCAGGCGCTCGACGGCCAATCCCACGCGATCGTCTACACCGGCTACGAGTGGCGCGGCACCGCGACGCTCGGTGATCGCTCCACCCACGAGGTCTTCGCGGCCTCGCCGGGCGGACGGCGGCTCAGCGGGCGCTGGTTCCTCGACGATCACGCCGAGATCGGCGCCGACTGGGATGCGGTCCGCGCCGGCCGCGCCCCCCGGATCGTGCTGGTGAGCCCGCGCGCGATCCGCGCCGGGACCTCGACGCGCGTGACGATCGTCGGGGAACACCTCGGCGGCCGCGTCGATCTCGGCGCCGGACTGCGCGCGCGGGTGGTCCACCGCGGCCGCACCTCGCTCGTGTTGCAGGTCGACGCGGCCGCGCACGCGGCACCGGGCTATCGCACGGTTCGCGTCGGCGGCGCGAACGCCGCCGACGCGGTCGCGGTCTACGACCGCGTCGATCGCCTCGACGTGACGCCGGCGTACGCGATCGCGCGCCTCGGCGGGGGCAAGATCGATCCGGTCGCCGCGCAATTCGCGGTCGACGCGATCGAGGAGATCCCCGGACCCGCGGGCAAACCGCAGGCGGTGCACCTCGGCGCGCTCCCGGTCGCCTGGTCGATCGGGCCGTTCGACGCGCAGGCGGCGCACGACCGTGACGTGGACTTCGCGGGCCGGATCGACTCGCGCGGCCGCTTCCTGCCGGCCGGTGCGGGTCCGAATCCGAAGCGCCCGTTCCATGCGGACAACACCGGGAACCTCGAGGTGATCGCGACGCTTCCGCCCGGCGCCGCCGGCCGGCCGACGGCGGTCGTCGGCAAGGCCCACTTGGTCGTGACCGTGCAGCGGTGGAACACGCCGCCGATCTACTGACGGAGGAGACGCCGATGGCTGCGACGAGGCTCCGGTTCAATCCCGCGAACGCGCACGTGGTGCGGTTCTCCGGCAGAGCGATGCTGTTCCACGTGCCGACCACGGCGCTGTTCGAGCTCGACGAGCTCGGCGCCGCCGTGATCGACGCGACCGGCGACGGCGGCGATTTCGATTCGACGCAACTGCGCGAGCGCCTCCGCGGGCGCTTCGACGGCGCGGACGTCGAGGCGTTCGTCGATCGCCTCGCCGGGCTCGAGATCTACCAGGCGGACGAGGGCCGCGGCGCGATCAATCCGCGCCTCGCGGCGGTCGAGGCGTATCCGCTCAGCACGATCGTGCTGAACGTGAACACCGGGTGCAACCTCGGGTGCACCTACTGCTACAAGGAGGACGTGCAAGCGCCGGCGCGCGGCGAGCGGATGTCCTTCGAGACCGCCGCGCGCGGGATCGAGCTGCTGCTCGAGCAGGCCGCGGACCGCGAGCGAATCGGCGTCGTGTTCTTCGGCGGCGAGCCGCTCAGCAACGTCCCGCTGATCCGCCAGGTCGTCGACCTGGCCGAGCAGCGCGCCGCGGCGCGCGGCAAATCGGTCGATTTCTCCCTGACGACGAACGCGACCTTGCTGACCCCCGCGCTCGCCGACTATTTCGATGCCCATCGATTCGGCCTGTCGATCAGCATCGACGGTCCCGCCGCGATCCACGACCGCAACCGCCGCAGCGTCGGCGGCAAGGGCACGCACGCGGTCGTCGAGCGCAAGGCCGCGATGCTGCTCTCACGGTACCGCTCGCGACCGATCGGCGCGCGGGTCACGCTCGCGCGCGGCACCGTCGAGATCGAGGCGATCCATGCGTACCTTCGCGGGCAGCTCGGCTTCCACGAGGTCGGCTACGCGCCGGTGACCGCGGCCGCGAACGCCGCGCACGCGCTCACGCCCGAAGAGCTCGAGCGCGTGCACGCGGGCTTCGAGCGACTCGGCGAGGCGTACCTCGCGGCGGCGATCCGCAACGCCAACACCGGATTCTCGAACCTGCACCAGTTGATCAGCGATCTGCACGAGGGTCGACGCAAGACCTTGCCCTGCGGCGCCGGCGTCGGCTTGCTCGCGGTCGATCGCAACGGCGGTTTGAACCTGTGTCACCGCTTCGCCGGCTCGGACCTCGCGACCTTCGGCGACGTCGAGCGCGGGATCGACGCCGAACGGCTCGGCGAGTTCCTGCGGCGTGCCTCGGACCGCGACGGCACCGACTGCGCGAAGTGCCGGATCCGCAACCTCTGCGCCGGCGGCTGTTACCACGAGGCGTACTCGCGCTTCGGCGATCCCCTGCACCGCACCTATCACTACTGCGACCTGCTGCGTCGCTGGGTCGATTTCGGCGTCAGGGTCTACGGCGAGATCGCGGCCCGGAACCCGAAGTTCCTCAGCACCCATATCGAACCCCGGAGGGCTCTCCCATGAGCGGCATGAAACCCGTGAACACCAAGGCGCAACTCCTGACCGAGGCCGAGCGCTCGGGGCACGTCGAGGAAGTCGTGACGATGGAGAGCGTCGCCGGCTGCGCGACGACCTTCGACCCCGGCTGGGAAGTCGATCCGTTCGGCGGCGTCGCTTCGCTGTGCCAACCGATGGAGGCGGATCTGTACGGCTGTTCGGATCCGTGCTGGTGGCCGGCGCAGGTCCCGGACACGCTGAACACCTATCCGAACTGGGACGCCGGCGCGCCGTCGGCGCAGAACGACTGGCGCGAGCTCGACGCCGTCTTCCCGAAGAAATGACCCCGCCGCCCCGAGGAGAATCACGGTGAACCCGAAAACCCTGTTACGGCTCGCCCTGCTGCTGCCCGCGATCGCACAGGCGGCGAGCGCGGCGCCGAAGAAGGACTACATCGTCACCGGGAGCAAGCCCGACCGGCTGTTCCTGATCGACGCGGCCGCGCGCCGGGTCGTCGGCGACTTCAAGATCCCCGGCGCGCACGACTGGGTCGGCACGATCGTGCCCTCGCCCGACGGGCGGATCGCGTACGTGCTCGTGAACCGGATGGAGAGCATCGCCGGGATCGATCTCGGCACCGGCAAGGAAGTCTTTCGCGCGGACCTGTCCTCGCCGGGCGAGCGCGTGAAGTGCCTGTTCGCGTTCGACGTGACGCCCGACGGCAAGCAAATGCTCGTGTACGAGGTCCCGGTGAAGCTCGGACTGAGCGAATATCAGGTCGAGCCGACGCGCTTCGCGGTCTTCGACACGAACGCCGGCCTGCACGCGAAGCCGGTCCGCGAATTCCCCGCGCCGCGGCGCGTGCACACGCTCCTCGCGGACAAGAACGATCGCACGTTCTTCGCGCTCGGCTTCGATCTCTACGAGTACGACATCGCGACCGGGAAGCGACTGGAGACCCGCGGGATCCGTCACTGGGACCACCCTGGGCACTCGCGCCCGGACTTGCTCGCGTTCTGGCCGGTCAGCGAACCGACCGGCATCTTCGCGGCGCCGATCTACAGCACCCGCACACCGGCCGCCGGCCACGGCGCGCCGGTGCCGGTGACCTCGTTGATGACCCTGAACCTGCGCACCGGCGCGCTCGCGTATCACGACGTCGAGAAGACCTCCGCGCTGATCTTCTCCACGGTGCTGAGCCCAACCGAGCCCGCCGCGTTCGGCGCCTACACGCAACTCACGAAGATCGGCCTCGATCCGTACCGCGTGGAGAAGCGCGTCGACCTGCCGCACACCTATTACGCGGTGCTGGTCTCGACCGACGGCAAGGAGGTGTACACGGCCGGCGCGATGTGCGACGTCACCGTGTTCGACGCCGACACGCTCGCCGAGAAGGCGAACATCCGGCTGCCCGGCTGCGGCGACCAATCGGTGACCTCGCCGCGACTGGTGCGCCGCTGACGCGATGCGGTCGCGCGCGCTGCGCTGGCTGTGGCCCTACCTGCGACCGCGACTGCCGGCGCTCGCGGGCGTCGCCGCGCTCGCGGTGGTCGCGTCGCTCCTGTCGATCGCGCTACCGTACCTGACGAAGGAGATCGTCGACCAGGGATTGCTCGCGCACGACTTCCACCGCCTCGCGCAGTTGTGCTCGGCGATCCTCGCGCTCGCCGCGGCCGGGTTCGCGATCGGCGCGCTGAATCGCTGGCTGTACGTGCGGGTGTCCGCCGACGTCCTGTTCGCGCTGCGCGAAGATCTGTACGCGCACCTGGTGTCGCTGCCGCCGGCGCTGCAGCGGCGCCGCGCGGTCGGGGATCTGGTGACCCGCCTGGACGGCGACGTCGCCGAGATCCAGCGGTTCGGCACCGATACCGTGCTCGCGTTCGTGAACGGCGCGCTCGCGCTCGGCGCGACCGCGGCGATCATGGTGTACATGAGCTGGCGGCTCGCGCTGATCGCCGCCGCCGCGCTGCCGTTGCAGCTCGCGCTGCGCCACCTCGCGCGCCCGTGGATCACCGCGCGCACGCGCGCGGTGCGGGAGCAGACCAGCGCGATCGCGCAGTTCCTCTACGAGACGCTCGCCGCGACGAAGGCGATCCAGGGGTACGGTGCCGAACCTCACGAATCCGCGCGCCTCGCGCGCCTGAACCGCGCCTACCTCGGGCGGCTGCTCGCGCAGCAGATGTTGAATTTCACGATCGGCGGCATCTCGAACCTGTTGTCGCACGGCGCGACCGCGGCGGTGTTCCTGGTCGGCGGCTATCGCGTGATCCACGGCGAGACGAGCGTCGGCACGCTGGTCGCGTTCGTCGCCTACATGGCGCGAGGCACCGGTTCGGCGGTGTCCCTGCTGAACCTGGTCACCGCGTACCAGCGTGCGCGCGTGAGCCTCGATCGGGTCCGCGAGCTCCTCGAGCCCGCCACGGCCGGGATCGCCACCGACGCGGCGCCCGCCGAGCCGGCGGGGTCCCTGGCGGGGCGCACCGGCGCGTCGCGCGGCCGCCGTCGCGGCGAGCTCTGCTTCGAGCGCGTGCGTCTCGGCGCCGCGGTCTGCGGCCGAACGCTGCTCGCCGACACCACGCTGACGATCGACGCGGGCACGAAGATCGTGATCCACGGCGATTCGGGCGTGGGCAAGTCGACGCTCGTCGACGCGCTGTGCCGATTCGTCCCGCTCGACGCGGGACGGATCCGGCTCGACGGCCGCGATCTCGCGATGATCGAAGCGCGCGCGCTCCGACGCGCGGTCGCGGTGCTCGTGACCGAGCCCGCGATCTTTCGCGCGTCCTTGTTCGACAATCTCCGCTACGGCCGCTTCGACGCGCCGGAGTCCGAGGTGCTGAGTGCCGCACGGCGCACGGGCGTCGAGGCGATCGCCGACGGCTTGCCGGCGGGATACGCGACCCTGCTCGGCGAGCACGGCCGGGAACTGTCGACCGGCGAACGACAGCGCATCGCGCTCGTGCGGGCGCTGCTGCGCGATCCGGACGTGCTCGTGCTCGACGAGGCACTCGCGAATCTCGACGCCGCGGCCGCGGTCGAGCTGCTGCACGTGGTCGACGAACAATTCGGGGATCGCACGCGGATCGTGGTCACCCATGCGCCGGCGCGCGTGCCGGCGCCCGACGCCGTCTACGAGCTGCGCGCCGCCTCCCTGGTCCGGTGCGACGACCGGCGCTCGCGTGTTTGACGGCTGGCGCGTCGCATTGATCGACAGCGGCGCGGATCCGGCGACGCTCGGCGCGGCCCGCGCCACGCGCCGCTTCGTCGATGCCGGCCGGCGCGTCGAGATTCATCCGGTCGTCGCCGACGCGCTCGGACATGGCACCCGCGTCGCGGGCGTGCTGTGGAGCGACGTGGCGCGCGCGGAGCTGCTCGTCGCGCAGGTGTTCGACCAGCGGCGCGCGACGACCGCGGCCACCGTCGCCGCCGCGATCCACTGGGCGATCGCGGAGCATGCGGCGCTGGTCCATCTGAGTCTCGGGGTGCGCGAAGATCGAGCCGTGCTCGCGGGGGCGGTCGCGGCCGCCGCGGCCGCGGGCATCCTGCTGATCGCGTCGACGCCCGCGCGCGGCCCGTCGCCGTTTCCGGCGGCCTACCCCGGCGTGATCCGCGGCACCGGCGATGCGCGCTGCGCGCCCGACGAGATCTCGGCGCTCGATGCGGATCGCGGGCATTTCGGCGCCTGCGCGCGCGCCGACGACGGGACCGGCGGCGCGAGCATCGGCGCGGCCCATCTGTCCCGGTTCATCCTGCGCCAGCTGGTGCCCGGAGAGGGGTACGACGCGAGTCGGCGACGTCTCGCCGCCCTCGCCCGATTCCACGGTCCCGAGCGGCGCTAGAGCCGCAGACCGCCGTCGATCTCGAGGCAGCGGCCCGTGAAATAATCGTTCGCGACGATGAACGCGACCGCCTCCGCGATCTCCTCCGGACGCGCGAACCGACGCAGCGGCACCGCTTCCTCGAGCTTCTCGAGGAGCGCCGGACGCATCGCGGCGATCATCTCGGTCCGCACGAAGCCGGGCGCGACCGCGCCGACCCGAATGCCGTGCCGGCCGAGCTCCTTCGCCCAGACGACCGTCATCGCGGCGACCCCGGCCTTCGCCGCGCTGTAATTGCTCTGGCCCGCGTTTCCGGACCTCGAAATGCTCGACAGATTCACGATCACGCCGCCCGCGCGCGATTCCGCCATCCGTGCCGCGACCTCGCGCGTGCACAGGAAGGTACCGGTCAAGTTCACGTCGATCACGGCCTGCCACTGCGCGAGCGGCAGTCGGTCGACGCCGCCGTCGTCGCGGACCTTCACGAGCAGGCCGTCGCGCACGATGCCGGCGTTGTTCACGAGTCCGTCGATCCGACCGAAGTCGGTCGCGATCCGCGCCACGGTCTCGATCACGTCCGCTTCGCGCGCGACGTCGGCCGCATAAGCACGCGCGCCGCCGCCCCCCGCGCGGCACGCCTCGAGCGAGCCGTCGAGGTCCGCGGCGTTCAAATCGATCAGCGCGAGATTCGCGCCGCCGCTCGCGAGCCGCTGCGCGATCGCCCGCCCGATCCCACGGGCCGCGCCGGTCACGATGAATGTCTTACCCGCCGGATCCATCGCACTCCTCCCACGGACGCCACGCGCGCTCGCGCAGCGGTCGGATTATAAGCCGCGGCGGATTACTGATCGGAATCAATTCGAGCGCGCCGCCGACGCCGCAGAATCCCCACCGTGCGCCTCCTCCTGATCAACCCGCGCTCGCCGGAGAGTTTCTGGAACTTCCGCTGGGGGGTGCGGCTCGCCCGGGCGAGCGACGCCGCGATCAACCCGCCGCTCGGCCTCGCGACGCTCGCGGCGCTGTGCCCGCCGAACTGGCAGGTGACGATCGTCGACGAGAACGTCGAGCCGGTCCCGCTGTCCCCGGACGTCGACCTGATCGGGGTCGCGGGCATGGGCGTGCAGTTCGCGCGCCAGAAGGAGCTGCTGCGCTACTACCGCGAGCGCGGCCACTTCGTGGTCGCCGGCGGCAGCTTCGCATCGCTGTGCCCGGAGCGCTACGCCGAGCTCGCCGACGCGGTGGTCTGCGGCGAGGCCGAGTCGATCTGGCCGCGGTTCTGCCGTGACTTCGAGCAGGGCCGGCCCGAGCCACTGTATCGCGAGGCGCAGACGGTGGACCTGCGCGACTCGCCGGTGCCGCGCTTCGACCTGCTGAAGCTCGAGCGGTACTCGACCGCGACCATGCAGTTCTCGCGCGGCTGTCCGTACCTGTGCGAGTTCTGCGACATCATCGTGATGTTCGGCCGCAAGCCGCGCCACAAGGCGCCCGAGCAGATCGGGCGGGAGCTCGACCGGCTGCGCGAGCTCGGCGTGCGCAACGTGTTTTTCGTCGACGACAACCTGATCGGCGACCGCAAGGTCGCGAAGACCCTGCTGCGCTACCTTGCCGCGTACCAGCGCGAGCATCGCTACGCGTTCCGCTTCGGCACCGAGGCATCGATCAATCTCGCGTCCGATGCGGAACTGATGACGCTGTTCCGCGCAGCGAACCTGCAGTGGGTGTTCATCGGGATCGAGTCGCCAGATCCCGCGAGCCTGCGCGAGACCCGCAAGCTGCAGAACCTGCGCGAGGATCCGCTGGCAGCGATCCGGCGGATCCACGCGAACGGCATCGAGGTGCTCGCGGGCTTCATCGTCGGCTTCGACAACGACACCGTCGCGACCTTCGATCGGCAGTACGAGTTCATCATGCGCTCCGGGATCCAGGCGGCGATGATCGGCCTGCTGAACGCGCTGCCGCGGACGCCGCTGCACGAACGGCTCGAGCGCGCCGGACGTCTGCGCGAGCACGCGGCGGAATGCGACAACACCAAGCTCGCGACCAACGTCGTGCCACTGAACATGAGCTACGAGAGGCTCGTCGCGGAGTACCGCCGGCTCTACCGGCGGCTGCTGACCGACGCGGCAATCGCCACGCGGATCGCGAACAAGATGCGCGATCTCGGCCACTCGAGCGCCGGCACGGGCTACGGACCGGTCGCGGCGACGCGGATTGTGCTGCGCTTCGCGCGCGAGGGCCTGCTGCGCGGCGGGCCGCGGCGGATCGGCTGGTTCCTGCGATCCGTCCCGTGGCGCTCGCCCGGGCGAATTCCGATCGCGATCTCGGACTGGATCGTCGGCTTGTCGATGCGCGACTTCGTCGACCGGCACTTCGGACACGCCGAGGCCGCGTCACCGCGCGCGTGGGAGGCCCAGATCGCGCGCCTGAGCGCCGCCATTTCGCGATCCCGCGATCGCGCACGCCTCGCCCTCACGGAGCGCCGCGAAACCGGCGGCGTCCCGGTGCTGACGCTCTCGGTGCAGGCCGGGCGCGGCCGCCGCCAGCTCGCGCGCGCCGCACGTCACCTGCGGGCGCTCCTCGCGGCGACCCCGTCGAAGCTGCACCTGCGGGTGTTCGACGCGCGCGAGGTCGACGTGCCGCAGCTGCGCCGGATGCTGCGCCAGCTCGCCGACTTCGGCGACCGGATCTCGATCGAGGTCGCCGAGACGCTGCACGAATGGCTCGCGCCCGACATGCGGCATTTCGAGCTCATCCTGCCCGCGCGCGCATCGGCGCCGCCGGGGCCTCCCGCGGTGCCGCGGCGCTAATCCTCCCGGAACACGCGCCGGCGCTCCCGCCAGAGCATGAAGAATCCCGACAGCAGGATCAGCGCCGCGCCGATCCACACCGGGCGCCGCGGGACGTTGCCGAACACCAGGTAGCCGAGCACGAACGCCCAGACGAGCGAGGTGTACTCGACGGTCGCCATGATCGCCGCCGGCGCGACCTGCGCCCCTTCGATCAGGAAGAACTGCCCGGCGCCTCCGAGCACACCGACCAGCAGCAGGAGCCACCACTGCGCGCCTCGCGGCGGGACCCAGGTCGCGAGCGACAGGCCGCCGGTGACCACCAGGTAGAACAGGTTCTGCGCGAGCACCTGCACGAGCGAGGATTCGCGCTTCGCGATCTGCCGCATCAGGATCACCGTGTAGGCCCAGGTGACCGCGGCCGCGAGCACGAGCACGGTCGCGCGCGATGCGTGGATCCGGGACGGCTCCGCGGCGATCAGCACCCCGGTGAAGCCGAGGAGCACGCTGACCCAGCGCGAGCCGCTGACCCGCTCGCCGAGCAGCGGCATCGCGAGCAGCGTCGTGACCACCGGGGCGCCGAAATACAGCGTCAGCAGCTGCGCGAGCGGGAGCGTCCGCGCCGCGGTGTAATACGCGAGCCAGGCGATCAGCACCAGCGCCGCGCGCAGCGTCAGTGCCCCGCGGTTCGGCGACGTGAGCACCCGACGCCACAGCCTGCCGCGCCCGATCAGGGTACAGCCGAGCACGATCAGCACGCTGCGGAAGAACAGGATCTGCCAGACCGGGATCGTTTCGACGAGCCACTTGGTCGCCGCGTCGTGCATCGCGAACAGCGTGTAGCCGAGGGCCCCGAGCGCGATGCCTCGACCGACGTGATCGCGGGTCACGGTACGCCCCTCGTCGGGTCGATTGCACGCATGGTCGCGCGATGATACCGGACTCATCGACGCGCCGGATCTCGGGTATACTCCCGCGCCGCCACCGGCCCGGTGATCGCGCGCCCGCGACGGATGCGCCGCGACCCGCGCCCCGACTCGAACCGCGAGGTGTGATCATGAACTGGGGCGTCGCCTACGCGCTCGGCGCGTATCTGCTCTGGGGCCTGTTCCCGCTGTATTTCAAGGCGCTGATCAGCGTGCCGCCGCTGCAGATCCTCGCCCACCGGATGGTCTGGTCGCTCGTGCTGCTCACCCTGGTGCTCCTCGTCAAGCGGCACTTCACCTGGCTGCGCGCGGTCCGCGAGCGGCCATCGATCGTCGCCCGCTTCGCGCTGAGCGCGTTCCTGCTCGCGAACAACTGGGGTCTTTACATCTGGGCGATCAACACCGGGCACGTCGTCGATGCGAGCCTCGGCTACTACATCAATCCACTGATGAGCGTCGTCGTCGGCGCCGTCGCGCTGTCGGAGCGCCTGCGACCCGCGCAGTGGATCGCGGTCGCGATCGCGGCCGGAGGCGTCGCGTGGATGGCGATCGTGGCCGGACACCTGCCGTGGATCGCGCTGTCGCTCGCGCTGAGCTTCGCGCTGTACGGTCTGATGCGCAAGACCGCGCCGCTCGGTTCGCTCGAGGGCCTGACCCTCGAGACCGCCGCGCTGCTGCCGCTCGCGCTCGCCTACCTCGCGTGGGAAGGCTCCCACGGCGCGGACGCGTTCCTGCGCGGGGGCTGGGGGCTGCGGCTCGCGCTGATGGCCGCGGGACCCGTGACCGCGATCCCGCTGCTGCTGTTCGCGGCCGCGGCGCGGCGCATTCCGCTGTCCCTGCTCGGCATCCTGCAGTACCTGATGCCGACCGTGGTGCTGGCACTTGGCGTCTGGCTCTATCACGAATCCTTCGGGCGCGATCGCGCGATCGGCTTCGGCCTCGTCTGGGGCGGTGTGGTGCTCTACCTCGGCGACGCGCTGTGGCGCTCGCGCAAGACCCCGTATGCGGCGCCCGCGTCGAGCAACCACTCGAGGAAGGACTCCGCGTAACTGCGCGCGACGACGATCCGGAACGACGGTTCCGCGGACAGGCAGCGCAGCGTGACCGCGACCAGCGCGACCCCCGTGCGCGCGACGTCGCCGACGCGAAACACCGCGGCGTCGAGATCGATCGGCACGCCTTTCGCGAGTACCTCACGCGCGCCCGGGCCGGCGACGTCGAACGCACGCGACCCGTCCGACTGATCGACGACCGAACCCGACTCGCCGGCGATCGCGCCCAGCGCCGCGATCGCGTGCCCCGGTGGACCCTCGGATTCGATTTGCCAGCGATCCGGAGCGAGCGCGAGCACGGTGAACTCCCCGGCGCGCACGCTGCGCCCGGTGCACGGCAAGGCGACGCCGGTCGCGGCCGCGAACGCCGCGCCGAGCGCCGCCACGCGGCGCGCCGATGACACGAGATCGATGCGCGCGAGGCTCGGCGCCTCGCCGATGCGGACGCGCGCGATCGACGGCGCGGACGGCGACTCAGCCACGCAGGCGCTCTCCGCGTGGATCGACGAACGGCGTCTCGACGACCTCGACGAGCGCATCCCGTCCACGCAGCGGATCGTGCGCGAGCACGCGTTCGCCGACGCGCTCGGCCGCCCGCCGCAGGAAGCCGAGACCGATCCAGTGCCCGAGCGTCGGCGAATACGCGACCGAGGACAGGTATCCCTCGTCGTGCGCCGCATCCCGCGGCGCGCCGAGCGCGATCAGGTGCGCGCCCGCGCCCAGGCGCTGCGCGCGGTCGACCGGCACGAAACCCGCGAGGCGCGGTCGCTGCGGATCCGCGAGCCCGGGGCGCCGGGCGAGCACCGCACCGACGCTGTCGCCATCCTTGGTCGTCCAGCGGCCGAGACCGAGGTCCGCCGCCGTCGTCTGGCCGTTGATCTCGTTGCCCGCGACGTGTCCCTTCTCGATCCGCATCGCGCCGAGCGCCTCCAGGCCATAGGGCGCGACCCCGAGCGGCGCGCCCGCCTCGAACAGCCGCTCGAGAGTCCGGTGCGCCGCGCGCGCCGGCACCGCGAGCTCGTAGGCGAGCTCGCCGCAGAACGACACCCGGAACAGCCGCGCCGCGGTCCCGTCACCGAGCCTCACCGACCCGGCCGCGAGCAGCGGGAACTGCGGGTCCGCGAGGTCGATGCCCGGCTCGACGAGGCGCCCGAGCAGCTCGCGCGACCGCGGCCCGGCGACCGCGAACTGCGCCCACTGGTCGGTGACCGAGGCGAGGCGTACGTCGAGATCGGGCCAGAGCACCTGACGGCAGTACTGCAGGTGGCGATAGACGTCGACGGCGCCGGCGGTCGTCGTGCTGAGCAGGTAGTGGCGCTCGCCGAGCCGCGCGACGGTACCGTCGTCCATCACGAACCCGTCCTCGCGCCGCATCAGCGCGTACCGCACGCGGCCGATCGCGAGCGTCGCGATGCGGCTCGCATAGACCCGCTCCAGGAACTCGGGCGCATCGGCGCCCTGCACGTCGACCTTGCCGAGCGTCGAGACGTCGCACACGCCGACCGCGCGGCGAACCGTGTTCACCTCGCGGCACATCGCGTCGAGCCATCCCCGGTCCCCGGCACGCGGAAAGACCTGAGCGCGCAGCCAGGGTCCGGTCTCGACGAACACCGCGCCGAGGTCCGCCGCGACCGCGTGCGCGGGCGGCAGGCGCGTCGGCCGGTAGTGGCGTCCGCGGTGCCGACCCGCGAGCGCACCGATCGTGACCGGAACGACCGGCGGTCGATGGGTCGTCGGGCCGAGCTCCTCGAGACGCCGGCCGGTCGCCTCCGCGAGCGCGATCAGCCCGTTCAGGCTCGAGGTCTTGCCCTGGTCGGTCGCCATCCCGAGCGTCGTGTAGCGCTTCAGGTGCTCGCTCGCTGCGAAGCCCTCGCGCACCGCCAGCTGCACGTCCGCGATCGTCACGTCGTTCTGCCAATCGACGAACGCCGCGCGGACCGCCCGCGCGGCGCGCGAGGGCACCGTCTGCAGCGGACGATCCGGCTCGACCGCGGGCAGCACGAGATCCGTCGCGCGAAAGCCGAGCGCCCGCGCCGCCCCGGTACCGCAGCGCGCACCCGCGGCGAGCGCCGCCGCAAGCCCGAACTCTCCGCAGACCGCGCCCGCGCCGGACAGATCCGGCGGCCACGACTCGGGCGCGAAGCACTGGGCGGCGCCGTCCCAGCGCAGCCGCTCGCCGAGGTGCGTCGCGAGCTGCAGCTGCGGCGCCCAGCCCCCGGACATCGCGATCGCATCGCACGCGACGCGCCGCGTTCGCCCGGAGGCGGCTTCGATCTCGACCGCGCGCACGCGATCCCGTCCGCGTGCGCGCCGCAGCCAGCCGGTCTCGACCGGGACGCCGTCGGGGGCCCACGCACCCGGGCCGCGCGCGGCTGCCGGCCGCTGGTCCACGATCGCCTCGACCGACGCGCCCGCCCGCAGCAGGTCCCGCGCGGTCGCCCACGCGTCGTCGCAGCTCGTCGCGACGACCACGCGCCGCCCCGCGAGCACCGCGTAGCGGTTCGCATACGCGCGCACCGCCCCCGCGAGCAGGATCCCCGGCAGGTCGTTGTTCTCGAACACCAGCGGCTGCTCGATCGCGCCGCTCGCGAGCACGCCGTGGCGCGCGACGACGTGCCAGAGGCGCTCGCGCGGCTCGAACGGCGCGGACTGCGCACGATCGGCGCCGACCCGCTCGAGGATCGCATAGACCCCGCCGTCGTAACGGCCGACCGCGGTCGCCCGGCGCAGCACGCGCACCGTCGGCATCGATTCGAGCTCCGCGACGGTGGCCTCGACCCAGCGCAGCGCCGGCTCCCCGCCGATCGCGAGCCGCTCCGCGAGCAATCGGCCGCCGGCGCGACAATCCGCCTCGACGAGCCAGACGCGCGCGCCGGCGCGGGCCGCGCCGAGCGCCGCGGCGAGGCCCGCGGGGCCCGCGCCGACGACGAGCACGTCGCAGAAGCCGTACGAACGCTCGTAGGTCGCCGGATCCGGCGCACCCGACGCACGACCGAGCCCGGCCGCTCGCCGGATGGCGGGCTCGTACACCCGTTCCCAGAACGCGGCCGGCCACATGAACGTCTTGTAGTAGAAGCCCGCCGGCAGCAGGGCGGAGAACAGGCGATTCACCGCGCGCAGGTCGAACCGCAGCGACGGCCAGCGATTCTGGCTCTGCGCGTCGAGTCCCTCGAACAGCTCGATCGTGGTCGCGGGCGTGTTCGGCACGCGCGCGTCGCCTTCGCCGAGTTCGACGAGCGCGTTCGGTTCCTCGAAGCCGGCCGAGAGGATCCCGCGCGACCGATGGTACTTGAACGAGCGGGCGACCCGGTGCACGCCGTGCGCGAGCAGTGCCGAGGCCAGCGTGTCGCCCGGATGCCCGGCGTACTCGCGCCCGTCGAAGCGAAAGCGGAGCGTGCGCGTCCGGTCGATCAAGCCGCCGTCCGCGAGTCGCGCACCGGCGCCGGGTCGAGCGCTCACCGATCCTCCCCGGGCGCCGGGTCGCCCGCGCTCCACACGCGGCCGACCGCGTGCGTCACGGTATCGCGCTCGACGACGATCCAGCGCTCGCAGCCGAACGCGTGGAACCACCATTCCCGGTGCCAGCCCGCGGGGTTGTCGCGCAGGTACACGAAGCGAACCGCCGCCGTCGGGGCGTCCGGCCGGCCCGGCGCCGGTCGGGTCACGGTCGCGTCCCCGTCGACCACGAATTCCTCGTGGCCGCGCAGGCCGCAGAACGGGCAGGGAATCCTCATCGGTCGCGCTCGCTCATTGCCGGTTCGGGTGTGCGCCCTGCCCCTTTTCGTCGATCAGGTGCCCGGTCGCGAAGCGGTCCAGGCGATAGGCGCGCGCGAGCGCATGGCTCTCCCCGGTCGCGAGCAGGTGCGCGAAGCACCAGCCCGACGCCGGTGTCGCCTTGAAGCCCCCGTAGCACCAGCCCGCGTTCAGGTACAGCCCCTCGATCGGCGTCCGATCGATGATCGGCGAGCCGTCCATCGTCATGTCCATCCGGCCGCCCCAGGAACGCAGCAGGCGCAGCCGGCTCATCGCCGGGATCATCGCGACCCCGCTCTCGCAGACGTCCTCGACGGTCGGGAGATTGCCGCGCTGCGCGTAGGAGTTGTAGCCGTCGAGGTCGCCGCCGAACACGAGCCCGCCCTTGTCGGACTGACTGACGTAGAAGTGTCCCGCGCCGAAGGTGATCACGCCCGGGATCAGCGGCTTCACCCCCTCGCTCACGAAGGCCTGCAGCACGTGCGTCTCGATCGGAAGCGTGAGCCCCGCGAGCGCCGCGACCTGGGAGGAATGGCCCGCGCACGCAAGGCCGATCCGCCGCGCGCCGATCCGGCCCCGGCTGGTGCGCACCCCGACGACGCGGCCGCGCTCGATCTCGAAGCCGAGGAGCTCGCACTGCTGGATCACGTCGACGCCGAGACGGTCGGCCGCGCGCGCGTAGCCCCACGCGACCGCATCGTGCCGCACGGTTCCGCCGCGCGGCTGCAGCAGTCCGCCGCGAATCGGAAAGCGCGCATCGTCCATCGCGAGGAAGGGCGCGATCCGCCGGACCTCGTGCGCATCGAGGAGCTCCGCATCGACGCCGTGCAGACGCATCGCGTTGCCGCGACGCACGATCGCATCGCGCTGCGCATCCGAATGATAGAGGTTCAGCACGCCCCGCTGGCTCACCATCGCATTGAAGTTGAGCTCGCGCTCGAGCCCTTCCCAGTGTCTCAGCGACGCCTCGTAGAACGAGACGTTGCCCGGCAACAGGTAGTTGGACCGGATGATCGTGGTGTTGCGTCCGACGTTGCCGCCGCCGATCCAGCCCTTCTCGAGCACCGCGACGTCGCGCACGCCGTGCGCCTTCGCGAGGTAGTAGGCGGTCGCGAGGCCGTGCCCGCCCCCGCCGACGACGATCGCCTC
The DNA here is from genome assembly GCA_021780395.1 of Pseudomonadota bacterium. The sequence goes on along the minus strand of JAJXYU010000133.1, from coordinate 2,619 downwards.
GTAATGCGGCCGCGGCTCGGGGTCGCGCCACATCCGCGGCCAGCGCCGGTGGCCCGTCGCCGCATTCAGGAGCAGCGAGACGATCGAATGACGCATGCGCGTCTAAGGCTCGCCGTCGCCGATCGCCTCACGCCGGCGTGCGACGTAGTCGTCCAGCGCCTCGCGGACGGCGGGATCCATCGCCGGCTGCTCGTACTCGCCGAGCGCGCGCTTCCACACCGCGGTCGCGCGCTGCGCGGCGTCGGGCGCGCCGGCGGCGCTCCAGGCCTCGAAGCCCTGCCAGTCGGAGACCAGCGGACGATGGAACGCGTGCTCGTAGCGCGCGAGCGTGTGCGGATCGCCAAAGAAATGCCCGCCCGGCGCCACGCGCGCGATCGCGTCGAGCCCGAGCTCCGCCTCGTCGACGACGATCGGCTGCAGGAACTCGACGAGCATCTGCAACATCTCGACGTCGAGCACCAGCTTTTCGAAGGACGCGGTCAAGCCGCCCTCCTGCCAGCCCGCGGCGTGGTACACGAGATTCCCCCCGCCGAGCAGCGCGCCCCAGAGCGACATCTGACTCTCGTACGCCCCCTGCGCATCGGGTGCGTTCGACGCGCTCGCGTTGGACGTGCGGTAGGGCAGGCGGTAGCGGCGCGCGAGCTGGCCACAGGCGACGTTCGCCTTCGCGTTCTCCGGCGTCCCGAACGCCGGCGCGCCGGAGCGCAGATCGACGTTCGAGGTGAACGCGCCGTACATCACCGGCGTTCCCGGACGCACCGTCTGCGCGAGCACGACGCCGAACAGCGCCTCCGCGTTCTGCTGCGCGAGCGCCGCGGCGAGCGATACCGGGGTCATCGCACCCATCAGCGTGAACGGCGTGATCACGACCGGCTGGCCGTGCTCGGCCATCGCGATCAGGCCGTCGGCCATCGCCTCGTCGAGCCGGCGCGGACTGTTCACCGAGATGATGGTCATCACGCCCGGCGAGCGCGCGATCTCCTCGAGACCGATCCCGCGCGCGATCGCCATCATCCGGATCCCGTCGAGCGCGCGCGCGGCGCCGATCGCGGGGCACTGATACGCACGATCCGAGTACAGGAGATTCGCCTGATACGCATCCAGGTGGCGCGTATTCGCCGGCAGATCGATCGGCGCGCAGACCTGGTTGCCGATCACGTGGATCACGTTGAAATGCTGTGCGAGGCGAATCAGATCGCAGAAGTCGCGATAGTTGCCCGGTCGGCGTCCGCGCTCCCGGTCGTGCACGTTCGGCGGTCCCGCGACGAGGCCGAACACCAGGGCATCGCCGCCGATCCGCACCCGATGGGCCGGGTTGCGCGGCGTCAGCGTGAATTCCGGCGGTGCGCTCGCGAGCGCAGCCGCGACGCAGTGCCGATCGAGCCGGACGAGCCCGCTCGCCTCGTCGACGTCCGCGCCCGCCGCCCGCAGGCGGCGGCGCGCCTCGGCGGAGAGCACCTCGATCCCGAGTTCCTCGAGGATCCGCAGCGACGCCGCATGGATCGCGTCCAGCTGATCGGCCGAGAGGATCTCGAGCGGCGGATATGGATTGCGGACCGCGGTCCAGGGCCGTTGCGGCAACCGCGCGCTGCGTTCGCGGCGCGCCCGCCGCGATCCGGCGTCGCGCGCGTGCGCCGAGCCGGCATCCGGGGGTCGCATGGAAGGTGGTTCGGCGGGCATCCGCGAGGAGTCGCTCCGTGGTTGCGACGATGATATCGTGTTTCGCGATGGCGACCCATCGCAGATCGACCCCGCGGCGTCCGCGCGAGCCGAGTTCGCCGACGTGCTATCTCGAGTTCGTCGAGCCGCCGCCGGCCGAGTCGCGCGACCGCCCGACGCTGCGCGCGAAGCGGATCTACGACGCCGCGGAGCCCGCCGACGGATACCGCGTGCTCGTCGACCGCCTCTGGCCGCGCGGGATCGACAAGGCCTCGGCCGCGCTCGACGACTGGGCACGCGAGATCACGCCGAGCGACCGGTTGCGCCGCTGGTTCCACGCGGACCGCTCCCGCTGGCCGCAGTTCGCGCGCCGCTACCGCCGCGAGCTCGAAGCGCAGGCCGAGGCGATCGCCGCGCTGCGCGCACGGGCACGGGCACGGCCGGTGACGCTCCTCAGCGCCGCACGCGACCTCGAGAAGAGCCACGTCGCGGTGCTGCGACGCGTGCTCGCGACCCCTCAGGCGCCGTGCAGCGGCGGCACGCGCACGCACGCCATGCCCGCCGCCTCGGCCGCCGCGATCCCGAGCGGACTGTCCTCGAAGACCAGGCACGCGCGCGGCGGCACCCTCAAGCGCCGCGCCGCCTCGAGAAAGGGATCGGGGTGAGGCTTCGGGCGCGCGCTGTCCTCGAAGCACACGATCGCATCGAATAGATCGCGGATCCCGAGCGCATCGAGCGTCGCCTCGACGTGCCGCCGCAAGCCCCCCGAGGCGACCGCCATCGGCAGCCGCCGGTGCGCCCCGCGCGCGATCCGCACGACCGGCTCGATCGGCACGACCTCGCCGAGGCTCTCGGTGAAATACTGCTCCTTGCGCGCCGCCGCGGCCGCAAAGTCGCCGAGGTCGATCCCGTACCCGGTCTTGAGTTCCTCGAGGATCGTCTCGGTCGGCTTGCCGCCCC
>JAJXYU010000348.1 GCA_021780395.1 Pseudomonadota bacterium | reverse complement strand
GGCGCGTCGTGCGCGAGCGCCGGGATGCGCCCGCGCAGCCACTCGCGAAACCGCGCGGCGGCCGCGCCCGGGCGTGGCGTCCCGTCGACGCCGTAGCCGTACTCGACCCGGCCCCGCTGCGCGGATTCGATCGCGTCGAGCGCGTCCTGCCGGAGGCCCGTCGCGATGCGCGCGGCGAGCCGGTCGGCGACGCTCCCGCGAGCGTCGGCCGCGAGCGTCGAGAAGCGCAGGCGCCGGACCCGGCTCGAACCCGGTTCGATCGGCAGGATCTGCACGCAGAGCAGTCCGTCCGGGCGTACCTCGAACAGCTGGTTCGGTGCGACGAAGACCCGGCGCCACGGATCGCCCGCGCGGTCGCCGAGGATGGATCGATAGCGATCGAGCGACCATCGCCGCCGCGTTGCGGACGGGCGCGCGCGCCAGAGGATCCTGTCCGCGGCATCCGGCGTCGTGCACTCGACGTCGTACCAGGCCTCGGCGTCGCCCGGCGCGAGCGCCTCCGGCATCGCGAGCGACAGCGCATGCTCGACCACGAGCTTCCAGTTCGCGCCGACGATCGTCTCCGCGGGCGGCGCGATCGGGATCGGGTCGAACTCGCCGAGCCACGCCCAGGCCGGCGCGGGGCCCGGACCCGCGCCCTCGGACCCGGCGCGCACGAAGACCAGGCCCGCCCCGATCGACAGCTCGAGCGCGTGCAGCGGCGGCCCGCCACCGATCTCCTGCCCATCCGCGCGGAACGCGAGTCCATGCAGCCGACATTCGATGCGCTCGTCGGCGAGCACGCCGCGGCCGTTCGCGACCAGCGCGTGCGGCTCGACCGGACAGCTGTTGCGGTACGCACGCAGCGTGCCCTGGGCGTCACGCACCACCAGCGCCCGCTCGGCGCCGAGGTCGGCGGCGACGTGGGCGCCCGGAACACCGAACCGCGAGACGTCCGCGACGAGCTGCCACGCGTCGCGAAACAGGTCGCGACGCTCGGTGCGCAGCAACGCCGCGTTCGCGTAACTCCACGCCGGCAACGACCGCGTCGGCGCGGCGGCGGTCGCGGCATCCGCGACGCCGCGCCCGGGCGGGAACCGGCCCGGGAACACCGATCGCAGATACGCCATGCAGCGATGCCGCGCGGCCGCGCGGTCGATCGCGGTCTCGCTCAGGAACGCGAAGCCCTGCCAGAGCATCTCCAGCACGCCGATCAGTCCGAGCGCGATCCCGTCCGGGTCGAGCTGGGTCTGGCCGCTCTGCTCGATCAGGCGCTCGATCAGCTCGCGGACCAGGGCCGCGAACCGCTCGTCCTTCGTCCCGCAGATGTCGTAGTATTCCTGCCGGGAGCTGGCCTCCCCCCAGAAGGAATACCATACGGACACCTTGCGAGCGCTCGCGATCTCCGGATCGAGATACAGGTCGACGAGGCGCTCGAGCGCGGCGACCGGCGTGCTCTTCATCGCCCCAACCGGCACGAGCACCCGTTCCTCGAATTCCGCCGAGAGATACTGCAGCGACGCGACCAGCATCGCCGCCTTCGAGTCGAAGTAGAAGCGCACGATGCCCGGCGACATGTCCGCGATCGCGACGACCTTCTCGACGGTGGTTTGCGACGGCCCATGGATGTGCAACGCCGAAATGCACGCGTCGATCAGGCGCTGGCGCTGCCGGCCGTGGGTCGCGCGCGCGCGACGCACCGCGGTCCTCGTCGTCCCCTTCTTCTTGCGCATGTTCACCTGGCCTGGTAACCCATGACTATCGCCGACTCGCGGCCCGCATCGTCCCCGGCGCCCTACCGGCGCCCCCGCTTCGCACGCTGGATGGAGCGCCACGGCAAGTGGCTGATCATCGCACCGCCGCTCGCGTATCTGTTCGTTTTCTTCCTGATCCCGTTCGCGTTCGCGCTGAAGATCAGCTTCGCCGACCTGACGCTGCGGGTACCGCCGTTCTCGGACATTCTAACCGTCGGCGCGAACGACCACATCCGTCTCGCGCTGAACTTCGCGAACTACAAGTACCTGTTCACCGACGACGTCTACGTGCTCTCGTACCTGTATTCGCTGCGCACCGCGTTCTTCTCGACGCTGATCTGCCTGCTGGTCGGCTACCCGATGGCGTACGCGATCGCGCGCTCCTCGAAGAGCCTGCAGAACGTCCTGCTGATGGTGATCATCCTGCCGTTCTGGACCTCGTTCCTGCTGCGAGTCTATGCGCTCGAGGGCATCATCCAGGAACACGGGGTCCTGAACTGGGTGCTGCTGCACCTCGGTCTGATCCACCGGCCGCTGATGCTGATGCAGACGACGCCCGCGGTCTACCTCGGGATCATCTACTCGTACCTGCCGTACATGGTGCTGCCGCTGTTCGCGACGCTGGAGAAGCTCGACGCGAGCCTGCTGGAGGCGGCGGCCGACCTCGGCAGTCCCCCGTGGCGCGCGTTCCTCGACGTGACCCTGCCGCTGTCGATGCCCGGCGTGATCGCCGGATCGATGCTGGTGTTCATCCCGGCGATCGGTGAATTCGTGATCCCCTCGATCCTCGGCGGCCCGAACAACCTGATGATCGGTCGCGTGCTCTGGGACGAGTTCTTCAGCAATCGGGACTGGCCGGTCGCCGCCGCGGTGTCGATCGTGTTCCTGGTGTTCCTGGTCGGCCCGATCGCGATCTACCAGCACTACAACGTCAAGCAGCTGGAGTCCTGAGCATGGATCAGCGCGCATCGCCGGTGCTGATGACGATCCTGTTCGCCGGCATCGCGTTCCTCTACCTGCCGATGCTGGTGCTGATCGCGTACTCGTTCAACCAGTCGGCGCTGGTGAGCGTCTGGGGCGGATTCTCCACCGTGTGGTACGACCGCCTGTTGCACAACCCGCAGATCCTCGATGCCGCCTGGCTGTCGCTGCGCATCGCGATCACCGCGTCCACCGGCGCCGTGGTCCTCGGCACGCTCGCCGCGATCGCGCTGGTGCGGTTCCGGCGCTTTCGCGGCCGCTTCCTGCTCACCGGCATGGTGAACGCGCCGCTGGTGATGCCCGAGATCATCACCGGCATCACGCAGCTGCTGCTGTTCATTTCGATGTTGAACACGATCGGCTGGCCGCATCGCGGCGCGCTCACGATCGTGATCGCGCACATCGCGTTCTGCACCTCCTACGTCACGATCACGGTGCAATCACGCCTGCAGAGCGCCGATCGCTCGCTCGAGGAAGCGGCGATGGACCTCGGCGCCGGCCCGGTCGGGGCGTTCCTCGACACGACCCTGCCGATCATCGCGCCCGCGCTCGTGTCGAGCTGGCTGCTGTGCCTCACCCTGTCGCTCGACGACCTGGTGATCTCGAGCCTGGTCTCGGGACCCGGCGCGAGCACGCTGCCGATGGTGATCTACTCGAAGGTGAAGCTCGGCGTGACCCCGGACATCAACGCGCTCGCGAGCCTGATCATCGCGCTGGTCGGCGCGTGCGTCCTGATCGCGGGCGCGACGCTGCGCCGCGCGGAGCGCCAGCGGCTGCGCGAGCAGCAGTTCGCGGAGCGCAGCGAAGCCGCCCCGTGAGGCGCATCGCACCGCCGACGCGCGCTCACTTGCCCGTCTTGATCAAGGTCCAGGTTCGGGTCAGCAGCCGCTCGGTCGTGGTGTCGACCTCGGGTGCGAGGTACAGCCGCTTCTCGATCTGCGGCGTCGGATAGAGCGCCGGATCCGCGAGGATCCACGGCGTCACGTACGGCCGCGACTCGAGATTGTCGTTGCCGTAGTAGATCGAGTTGGTCACGTCGGCGATCACGCGCGGTCGCATCATGAAGTTCAGGAACCGGTACGCGGCGTCCGTGTCCGGGGCGCCGACCGGGATCAGGAGCGACGAGAAGTCGAGGTTCGCGCCTTCCTTCGGCACCGTGAACTTAAGGTTCAGCTTCACGCCGACCGCGGCTGCGCGCTCCCTCGCGACCGCGTAGTCGCTCGACCAGGACATCACGAGGCACAGGTCGCGGTTCGCGAGCCCGTTCATGTAGGCGACCGAGTCGAAGGTCCGGATGTACGGGCGGACCTTGAGCAGGAGCCGCGCGGCGGCGGCGAAGTCCTGTGGCCGCGTGCTCGCCGGGTTCAGGTGCAGGTAGCGCAGCGCGAGTTCGATCACGTCCTTCGGCGAGTCGAGAAAGGTCACGCCGCAGTCCGCGAAGTGCGAGACGACCTTCGGGTCGAACAGCATCCGCAGGCTGTCCACGGGCGCATTCGGCATCCGCTTCCGGATCATGTCGACGTTGTACGCAAAGCCGTTCACGTAGTGCAGGTACGGCATCGCGTACCGGTTGCCGGGATCGTACTTGGACTCGATCGCGAGCACCCGGGGGTCGAGCGCCTTCCAGTTCGGCAGGCGCCGCTTGTCGAGCGGCTGATAGACCCCTGCCCGAATCTCCCGGCCGTAGAAGTCGGCATCGGCGCTCACGACGTCGTACCCCGATCGTCCGGCCATCAGCCGCGCATCCATCGTTTCGTCGGAATCGTAGGTGTCGTAGATCACCCGGATCCCGGTATCCCGCTCGAACTCCTCGATCGTGTGCGGACCGATGTAATCGGCCCAGTTGTAGATGAACAGCCGGTGATTCGGGGTGCCGTCACCCGGCGACGCGAGCGGGCTCCACACCAGCGTCACGAGTCCGATGACCCCGATCGCGATCAGCGCAAGACGGATTCGGCCGTGCATCGACTCCCCCGGGGGAAAAGCGCTCCAACGGGGGTATTGTGTCCGATCGCGCGCGCGAGCGCGACCGTCAACGCTTCCCTTGCATCACCGGATGTCGTTATAGTCGCGCCCGATGTCATCCGCGAACGAGCGACAGCGAGTCGGCCTGGGAACGTGCGTCGCGCTCGTCGTCGGAAACTCGATCGGCGGTGGCGTCTTCCTGCTGCCCGCCTCACTCGCCCCCTACGGCGTGAACGGACTGATCGCGTGGGCGGTCGCGGCCGCCGGCGCGCTGCTGCTCGCGTTCATGTACGTGCAGTTGAGCCGCGCGCATCCGGAGGCCGGAGGCCCGTACGCCTATACCCGGCAGGCGTTCGGTCCGCTGGTCGCGTTCGTCGTCTCCTGGGGCTACTGGATCTCGATCTGGGTCGGCAATGCCGCGATCGCGCTGAGCGCGGTGAGCTATCTCGCCGCCCCGTTCCCGTGGATCCGCGCGATCCCCGCGGCGCCGGAGGTGTTGACGCTGTTCCTCGTCTGGGCGCTGACCGCGGTGAACTGTTACGGGATCCGTGCGAGCGGCTGGGTGCAGTCGGTGACCACCGTGCTCAAGGTGATCCCGCTGATCGCGATCGCGATCGCCGCGCCGTTCGTGATCCGGTCACAGGATCTCGCGACGGCGGCCGCGACCGTACCGATCTCCTTCTCCGGGGTGGGCGCGGCGACGACGATGACCCTGTTCGCGCTGATGGGACTGGAGTCGGCGACCGTGCCGGCGAGCCGGGTTCGAAACCCCGCACGCACGATCCCGCTCGCCACCTTCTTCGGCGCGTTGATCACCGCATTGCTGTGTGCGCTCGCCTCGGGGGCCGTGCTCCTGAAGATCCCGGAGGCGCAGCTGGCGCGGTCCGGCGCACCGTTCGCGGATCTCGCCGCTTCGCTCTGGGGCGGCTGGGCACGCCCGACGGTCAGTCTGTTCGCCGCCGTCAGCGCGATCGGCGCGCTGAACGGGTGGATCCTGCTCCAGGGAGAGCTGCCTCACGCGATGGCGCGAACCGGCGCGTTTCCCGAGGTCTTCGGTCGCGACTCGAAACGTGGCACCCCGGTGGCGGCGATCGTGTTCGGCAGCGTCCTGGTCACGGTCCTGCTGTTGCTGAACACTCGGCAGTCCACGGTCGACATCTTCACGTTCATGCTGCTGGTGTCGACGAGCGCCTGCCTCGTGCTCTACGGCGTCAGCGGCCTCGCCCTGGTGCGCCTCGCGTGGACCGGCCGAATGCCCGGCGCCCGCCTCGGCCGCGGCGCGTTGACGGCGCTCGGGACCGTGGCGGCGCTCTATTCGCTGTGGGCGATCGGCGGCGCGGGCCGCGACGCGAACCTGTGGGGCGCGGCGCTCCTCGTCGGCGGCCTGCCGCTCTACGCCTATACGGTATTCGTCAGGTCGCGGCGCGCGCGGCGCTGACTCGCCCCGCCGGCGCGGGTCGAACCTGGCGCTCGAAGCGGGCCCGCGACGCGAGACCGCGGACCACGGACCGTCGATCCGCGCCCCGCTCGATCAGCAGCAGGTGCGTGCGTCCGACGCGCCGCAGGACCTCGAGGAGCTCGCCCGCGCGCGCGTGGCGCACGGCATCCCAATCGAGCGCGAGCAACTCGTTCCATGGGGTCATGATGTGCCCGACCCGCACGTCCCGGTGATGCTCGTAGGTCGAGGTCTGCAGGAACTGCAGCGGCCGCTCGCCCTGGATGTCGTAGGAGGTGATCAAGCCGGCGATCCGTCGCTCGCGCAGCACCAGCAGCGCGCGGACGCCGAAGCGGATCATGTCCTCCAGTGCGGCGTCGATCGGCCGGTCCTCGTCCACGGTGATCGGCGTCTCGCGGGTGAAATCGGTGATCGCAAGGATCGCCGGTTCCTCCGGATCGATCGACCGCCCGTCGTTGACCGCGCGCGGAGCCAGAAATCCCTCGCCGGTGACCTTCGAAGCGCTCAACAGGTTCTCTTCCATCGCTTCCCGCTCCTTTCCGCCGCGATCGGCTCGCCAGGATCGACATCGCCGTCGCAGCGAACGTTCCCCCGTTGGACCCGGTATTATATGATTAGTTGCCTAATCATTAGTCAGAAATGAGCACCGCGACACCGATCGAAGAACGCTTTGCGAGCGCCCTGCACGCCGCCGCGCGTGCGTGGCGTCAGGCGCTCGACCGCCGCCTGAGGCACCTCGGGATCAGCCAGGCCGGTTGGCTCGCGGTGACCGTGACCGCGAAGTCGAAGACGCCGCTGTCTCAGACCGAGCTCGCGGACAAGCTCGGCGTCGAGGGCGCGACGATGGTCGCGATGATCGATCGGCTCGTGAAGGCGCAGCTGGTGACCCGCGAACCCTCGACGACCGACCGTCGCGTGAAGTACGTCGCGCTGACCGAGGCCGGCACCCGCCTCTACACCAAGGTCCGTGCGGAAGCCGAGGCGTTCCGGCGCGAAATCCTCGCCCACGTCGACTCCGCGCGGCTCGTCGCGGCGACGGAACTGCTCGAGGAACTGCTCAAGGTCGTCGAAGCGCAGCGTTGACCGGCGCCGGTCAGAGCACGTCCCACGGGTATCGGCCTTCCTCGAGCGCGAACGCCGCGACGGCGCGCAGTGCATCGTCCTCGTTGCGCGTGATCCGCCGGATCGTCTCCGCCATCCGCCGCTTCGCTCGCTGGGCGAACAGGGTCGCGATCGAGCCCGCCGACGCGGCCGTGCGCGGATCGGCCTGCAGCGCCGCCGCGCGCGACAGCACGCACGCGCCGACGAACAGATCGATCGCGATATCCGCGATCCGCTTCAGCTCGAACTGCCGTTCGGCGACGCCCTTGCCGTAGCGTCGCAGGACGTAGTCGGCTGCCTTCGCGAGCTCCAGCGTGTACTTCTCGAGGATCTCGCCGGGCTCGCGCAACGCCGCCGGCAGCTCGGTCGAGATGCGATCCCGGCCGATCCCGGTCGCCTGCGTGAGCCGTTTCTCCGCATAGTCGCCGAGCACCCCGAAGCCCTTGATGGGGTTGTTGAAGATGTCATCGAGCGCCGAGCGCAGCTCCGCGTACGACCGTCCGAGGTCCTTGAGCCCCGACAGCGCGACGTACAGGCGGAGCACCTCGTTGGTGCCCTCGAAGATCGTCAGGATCCGGCTGTCCCGCACCGTCTGCTCGTAGGGATAGTCGCGCATGAAGCCGCTGCCGCCCGCGATCTGCAGCGCTTCGTACGCGGTGCGCTGCATCGCCTCGCTCGCGAAGATCTTGCTGATCGCCGCCTCGGTCGAGTAATCGTCCGAGCCCGAATCGATCGCGTGCGCGACCATCCAGACCACGCTTTCGGCCGCGAAGCAGTCGACCATCATGTTCGCGATCTTCTCCCGCACCAAATCGAACTCGGCGATCGGGCGTCCGAACTGCCGACGCTCCTTCGCCTGCGCCGTCGCGAGCGCGATCAGGCTCTTCATCCCCCCGACCGCGCCCCCGCCGAGGCCCGTGCGGCCGTTGTTCAGGATCGCCATCGCGACCTTGAAGCCCTTGCCCTCGGTGTCCAGCACGTTCTCCGGCGGCACGCGCACCCGATCGAAATTCACGGTCGTCGTCGAGGACGCGCGGATTCCCATCTTGTCCTCGTGCTGACCGTGGCTCACGCCGGGCCAGCGCGCCTCCACCAGGAACGCGGTGATCTTGCCGGCCTCGGTCGGCGTGCGCGCGAACACGGTGTACAGGTCCGCAATACCGCCGTTCGTGATCCAGATCTTCTCGCCCGTCAGCGTCCAGCTCCCGTCGGGGTTCCTCTCGGCGTGGGTGCGAATCGACGCGGCATCCGATCCAGCGCCCGCCTCGGTGAGACAGAACGCGGCGATCAGCTCCCCGCTCGCGAGTCGCGGCAGGTACTTCGTCCTCTGATCCGGGGTGCCGAACAGCAGCAATCCCTTCATCCCGATCGAGCTGTGTGCGCCGATCGTGAGCGACACCGAACTGTCGTGGCGACTGGTCTGCGAGAGCACGCGCGCGTACGCGGCGTTCGACAGGCCGATCCCGCCGTACTCCTCGGGAATGATCAGGCCGAACAGGCCCAGGTCGCGCAGTCCCTGGATGAACTCGGCGGGTTGCGCACCCTCCCGGTCCCAGCGCTTGAAGTCGCCCTGCTTCGGCGCGAGGAACTGATCGATCGCGTCCAGGATCAGGCCGAGCGACTCGCGATCCTTGTCCTTCAGCGGTGGGTACGGCAGCAGACTCTCGGTCGGGATCCGGCCCGCGAACAATGCCTTCACGACGCTCATCGGCCCCTCCTTCTAGGGTTCGACGCGATCGATCACCAGACTGACCTTGCCCTTCGGTTCCACTTGATATGCGCTCTCGCCGACCAGATCCCCCGCCGCCGCGGTCGGCTGGCCGTCGAAACTCACTCGCGCGGTCAGCACGACCCGCTGTCCGACCGCGAACGACCGGCCGGGAACCATCGAGTCCGCGCTCGACAGCTCGATCGGCTTGCCAATCGCAGCCGTGGTCAGGCGCTTCACCGCGAGCGGTGGGCCACGCACCCCGGGCTGGGCGGCGAACACGTACAGCGTTGCCGGACCGTGCAAGCGTGCGCGCAGGCTCGGCGCCAGCGTCACGTCGATCGACACCGTCGGACCGCCCGCCGCGCCCGTGGCTGCAGCCATCCCCGGCGTCGCGGCAGCGGTGGACGGGGGCCCGAGCTGCGCGATCTTCGCCTGCAGCAGCTGGACGACCGGCGCCGGAGGATGCATCGCGATCAACGCCTCCCAGCGGCTGCGCGCGAGATCGCTGTCGCCGCGCACCGCCGCCGCGAAGCCGCCGTACAGCAATGCCTTCGGATCGGTCGGCGCCATCGTGACCGCCTGCTCGAACAGTTGCGCGGCCTGCGGTGTGATCACGCCGCCCGCCTGAAGACTGAGCGCTTCACCGTAGCCGATCGTCGCGTCGAGGTTCTTGCCACGGCTCAGCGTCAACGCACGGTCGAACGCCATGATCGCATCGTCCAGGCGGCCAACCGCGATGTAGGATCGCCCGAGCATCAGCCAGCCGGACAGGTCGCCCGGATCGTGTCGCAGGTGTCGCTCGAGCTTCGCGACCATCGCGGCGACTTCGGGACTCACCGGCGCCTGCGCCTGGTGTGCGGGCGACCAGTTCCAGTTCGACCAGGTCTCGTAGAGCCCGCCGGCCCCGCCGACCATCAGCACCGCGACAACCACCGCGATCGCGCGATGGCGACCCCCTTTGAGCAGCGGCGTTGCGACCAGCGCAACCGCGACCGCGGTCATCACCGCGGCAATGATCAGGAACGACGTCATCAGGGTGTGGATCCCGTGTCGAGTTCTTCGTCGAGGGGCATCTTCGAACGGGCGCGAACGATCCGATAGACCACGATGCCTCCGATCAACAGGAACGCGAACGGCGCGCCCCAGATGAACACCGTCTTCGCGTCGACCGGGGGATCGTAGAGCACGAACTCCCCATAGCGGTCCTTCATGAAGCGGTAGATCTCGGTGTTCGTCTTGCCGGCGAGCAGCATCTGTCGAACCTCGGCGCGCAGTTCGGCGGCGAGCTCGGCGTCGGAATCCGCGACCGTCTCGTTCTGGCACACGAGGCAGCGCAGTCGGTGGGTGATGTGCTCATAGCGGGCCTGCAGCGCAGGATTCGCGATCTCCCCGTCGACGTACGCGCCGGCGGCCCGCGCGCCCGGCGCGCCGATCAGCCACACCGCGAGCGCCGCGCCGCCGATTCTCACCGCGAGGCGCCGCGCGATCCTCATGCGCCACCCCGGCGCGCCGCCGCGATGCGCGGGAGGAATTCCTTGTTCCAGACCTGCATCGTCATCGGCGCGATGTGCTTGAACACGATCCGGCCCTTGCGATCGACGAGGTAGGTCTCCGGCGCGCCGTAGACCCCCCAGTTGATCGCGACGCGACCATTCTGGTCGAAACCGACGCCGGAGTAAGGGTCGCCGAGCTCCCGGAGCCACTCCTGCGCGCGCCCCCGGTCGTCGTTCCAGTCGAGGCCGAGGATCGGCACCACGTGCTGCTGCGCGATCTCGAGGAGCGTGTGCTGCTCCTCGCGGCAGGCCTCGCACCAGGTCGCCCACACGTTGAACACGTAGACGTGTCCCGCGAGCGGTCGATTGCTCACGGTGCGATTCGGATATAGCACGTCCGTGAGCGTGAACTCGGGCGCGGGCTTGCCGATCAGCGGCGACGGCAGGTAGTGCAGGTCGCGCTTCGGATTCAATCCGACCGCGAACAGCACGAGCAGGCCCACGAACGCGATCACCGGCAGCAGGTATTTCCACATCACGCGACCCCGGCGGAGGGCTTCGGGTCCGGCCCCGGCGCCCGAGCCACGCGATCCTCGGCCGTCGCCGCCGCCTTCACCCGGTAGCGACGATCGCTCGCGCACACGCCGCCCCCGACCGCCATCAACAGCGCGCCGAGCCACACGTAGCGCATCAGCGGCTTGTACTGGATCCGCAGGCTCCACGCGCCCTCGCCGAGGGAGTTGCCCATCGCGACGAACAGATCGCGCCCCCAGTTGAAGGTGATCGCCGCATGGCTGTTGTCGATCTGCTGGACGACGAAGCGGCGCTTCTGCGGAGTCAGGGTCGCGACCGGTCGGCCGTCGTGAGTGACGTCGAAGGTTCCCTGCACCGCTTCGTAGTTCGGACCGAACACCGGCTTCGTCGACAGGAACTTGAAGTCGTAACCTGCGATCGAGAAGGTTTGACCCGGCTTCAGCGCGACGTCCTTGTCGATCTTGAAGTTCGAGACCGTGCTCACTGCGATCGCGAACATCCCGACGCCGATGTGCGCGATCGTCATGCCGACGAGCGCGGTCGTGAGCGTCTGACGCTGGCGGATCCGCCGCAGCGGCTCGAGGAGCGCCGACAGGATGATCCAGACCCCGAACGTCATTCCGGCGAAGCCCGCCCAGGGCAAGGAACCGTAGCCGTAGCGCAGGATCACGAACGCGAGTACGAGTCCGACCACGAGCAGGATCCAGATCGGCTTCGCGACCGTCGTGAGCCTGCCCCGCCGCCAGGCGGCGTGCATGCCGATCGCGAGGAACCCGAGCATCGGCAGCATCGGCACCAGGAACATCAGGTTGAACACCGGCGGGCCGACCGAGATCTTGCCGATCCCGAGCAATTCGTAGAACAGCGGCGCGAGCGTGCCCCAGAGCACGAGGCCGGCGGCCGCGACCAGCAGCACGTTGTTCACGACCAGGAAGAACTCCCGCGAGAACAATTCGAATCCCCCGGGCACGTAGAGCTTCGGCGCGCGCCACGCGTACAGGCCGAGCGAACCGCCGACCGTGACCGCGAGTCCGGCGAGGATGAACAGCCCCCGGCGCGGGTCGGTCGCGAACGAATGCACCGAGACCAGCACGCCGGAGCGCACGAGGAAGGTTCCGATCAGGGACAACGAGAACGCGAAGATCGACAGCAGCAGCGTCCAGCTCTTGAAGATCCCGCGCTTCTCGGTGACGCTCAGGCTGTGGATCAGCGCGGTGCCGACCAGCCACGGCATGAACGACGCGTTCTCGACCGGATCCCAGAACCACCACCCGCCCCAGCCGAGTTCGTAGTACGCCCACCAACTCCCGAGCGTGATCCCGACGGTGAGGCAGATCCATGCCGCGAGCGTCCACGGGCGCGTCCACTTCGCCCAGGACTGGTCCAGCCGTCCCTCGATCATCGCCGCGACCGCGAACGCGAAGGCGACGGAGAAGCCGACGTATCCGGTGTAGAGCATCGGCGGGTGGATCGCCAGCGCGAAGTCCTGGAGGATCGGGTTCAGGCTCGCGCCGTTCGGCGCCGCGGGGATCAGGCGGGTGAACGGATTCGAGGTCCACAGCGTGAACAGCTGGAAGCCCGTGCTCACCAGGCCGAGCACGCCGAGCACCCGCGCCGCGAACGTCGGCGGCAGTCCGCGGCTGAACGCGGCGACCGCGAGGTTCCAGATCGACAGGATCAGGATCCACAGCAGGAGCGAGCCTTCGTGTGCACCCCAGACCGCGGTGACCCGATAGAAGAGCGGCAACTGCGTGTTGGAGTTGTTCGCGACGTAGAGCACGGAGAAATCGTTGACGACGAACGCGTGGACCAGACAGCCGAAGCTCAGCGCCACGAACACGAACTGCCCGGCGACCGCCGGTCGCGCGACCGCGCTCCATTGCGGCTTGCCGAGCCACGGACCGGCGAGCCCGAAGAACGCCTGGGCGGCGCTGAGCAGCAGCGCGAGAATCAATGCGAACATCCCGAGTTCCGGAATCATCGGTCCTCCTATCCCTTCGGCATCGGCGCCGCGGCCGCGGCGTTCGCCCCGTTCTTCTTCAACGAGGCCGCGATCTCCGGCGGCATGTACTTCGAGTCGTGCTTCGCGAGCACTTCGTCCGCGATGAACACGCCGTTCGGCCCGAGCTGCCCGTGCGCGATGATTCCCTGTCCCTCGCGGAACAGGTCGGGCAGCACGCCGGTGTACTGGACCGGCACCTGGTGCGCGTAGTCGGTCAGCACGAAGTGCACCGTCATGTCACCGGGCTTGCGCTGCACGCTGCCCTTCATCACCAGACCGCCGATCCGGAAATCCTTGTCGCGAGGCTCCTTGCCGAGCGCCACCTGGGTCGGCACGTAATAGAAGCTGATGTCCTGGCGGCCGGCGACCACCGCGAGCGCGACCGATGCGGACACGCCCGCGAGGATGCCGAGGACCACCCACAGACGCTTGCGACGCGGTGTCATGACTCTTCGCTCCTCGCCATCTGGATCGCGCGACGCACGCGCACCAAGGCCCGCGCGTGATGGCGCCGCGCCGACCAGACGTTCCACGCGAGGATCGCGAGCGCGAAGCCGATGCTCGGCCAGACGAACCGCGCGTACCCGCCCATCGCCCAGAACCCGCTCCGCAGGATCATGCCGAGACCACCTCGCGCACCCAGGTCGACTGGCGCTCGCGGCTCAGGATCTCGCCGCGCACCCGCACGCAGAGAACGGCACCGAAGAAGCACATGAAGCCCGCGAGCATCGCGAGCAGCGGCCACAGCATGCTGCCCGGCATCTCCGGCTTCCCGAGACGCATCACCGTACCGCCCTGGTGCAGGGAATTCCACCAATAGACCGAGAAGTGCACGATCGGGACGTTCACGAAGCCGACGATGCCGAGCAGTGCGGACGCCCGATCGCCCCGGTTCGGATCCTCGAAGGCCTTGCGCAGCGAGATCACGCCGAAATAGAGGAACAGCAGGATCAGCTCCGAGGTGAGCCGCGGATCCCAGGCCCAGTAGGTGCCCCACATCGGTCGACCCCAGAGCGAGCCGGTCACGAGCGCGGACAGCGTGAACGACGCGCCGACCGGCGCGGCCGCGGCGGCGACTGCGTAGCCCACCTTGATCCGCCAGATCAGCGCGATCGCGCCGGCGACGGCCATCGTGGTGTAGCCGAACAGCGACAGCCACGCGCTCGGTGCATGCACGTAGATGATCCGGAACGCATCGCCCTGCTGGTAGTCCGGCGGCGCGAACACGAGACCGTCGACGAGCCCGTAGCCGATCAGCAACGCCGCGGCGAACGCGAACCAGGGCGCGAACGCGGCAGCGGTGCGATACAGGTGCGGCGGCGAGGCCAGTCGATGAAACCATTTCCACATGATCGCTCGTCAACCGCCTCTCGTCATTCCAGCGTGATCCGCAGCGCAGCAGACGCGGCCAGCGGCCCCAGGCTGGTCGTGAACACACACAGCGCCGCGAGAAAATACAGTGCGCCGGCCGGATTCTCGCCGCCGATCGCGCGATCCGTCGCGCTCGCGCCGAAGATCAGCAGCGGCATCGCGAGCGGCAGCACGATCAGCGACAGCAGGACTCCCCCGCGGCGCAACCCCACCGTCAGCCCGGCGCCGATCGCGCCGAGCCAGCTGAGCGTCAGTGTACCCAACGCGAGGCTCGCGAGCATCGTCGGCAATGCCCGCGGCGGCACCGACAAGGCGGTCGCGACCAGCGGCGACATCGCGACCAGTGCTGCGCCGCTCACGAGCCAGTGCGCGATCGTCTTCGCGACGACGATCGCACCCAGCGGTTGTGATGACAGCGCGAGCTGCTCCAAGGTTCCGTCGTCCGCGTCCGCCTTGAACAGCGTCTCCATCGACAGGAGCGAGGACAGCAGCGCCGCGACCCACAGCACGCCCGGGGCCATCGCGCGCAGCAAGGACGTCAACGGGCTCAGCGCGAGCGGGAACAGCGTCGTGACGATCAGGAAGAACACCAGCGGCTGCAGGAGCTGGTCGGGTCGGCGGAAGCCGAGGCGCAATTCCCGGGCCAGCACCAAGCCGATCCCGCGGAGGAGGCCCACGTCCGTTTCGGCGGCGCTCATGCCGCGAGTTCCAGACGGTCGACCGCGCCGGTGAGCGGCAGCGCGTGATGCGCGACGACCAGCGCGATCCCGCCCGCGCCGACGTGCTCGTCGAGCAGCGCGGTGAGCAGATCCCCACCCTTCGCATCGAGGTTCGTGTACGGCTCGTCGAGCAGCCACAGCGTCGATCGCATGGCGAGCACGCGG
Source organism: Pseudomonadota bacterium (assembly GCA_021780395.1). The sequence continues at coordinate 7,592 of JAJXYU010000348.1, read as the reverse complement.
GCCATCGCGACGCGACGCCGCTGGCCCGCCGACAGCACCCGTGCGGGCAGGTCGGCACACAGCCCGACCCCGGTCCGCTCGAGGGTCGTTCGAAGCTGCGCATCGGGCACCCGTCGCTTCAAGCCGACCGCGTAACGCAGGTTCTCGAGCGCCGTCAGATCGCCCTTCAAGGCCGCCTCGTGCGATGCGTAGGTCATCGCGCGCTGGTACTCGCTGCGGATCGTCTCGATCGGGTCGCCGCCCCAGCGCACCACCCCGCTTTCGGGGCGCAGCAAGCCGCACAGCACCCGCAGCAGCGTGGTCTTGCCGGTGCCGTTCGGACCATGCACGTGCAGCAGACACCCCGGCCGTGCGGCGAAGCTCACGCCCCGCAGCACATGCCGGTCGCCTCGCCAAACGTGGATCTTCTCGGCCGTCAATCCGACGGCCGGCTCATGCATCGCGGAGGACGCCGTTCATGGGGCCGCGAGCTTAACGAAATCAACCGGTTGAAGCCACCACGGGATTCCACGGATGCGGATCCGGTTCGATTCCCGCTAGGCTGCCGGCCGCCGGGGCCGGTACACTCCGGCGGCTCGCATGCCCCGGTGGCGAAATCGGTAGACGCAACGGACTTAAAATCCGTTGACCGCAAGGTCGTGCCGGTTCGAGTCCGGCCCGGGGCACCAATAAAAACAATTATTTATCGGAGTCCCTCGTTAGTCCGTTGCGATAAGCGTGGGGATGTTGGCCGATTCGTTGCCGTTCCGTTGCCGTTTCTTGGAATTGCCCCGGTTGCGTGGGAGTATCGCGCCCGGTCGGAGGTGCGTCGCCGCCCCCGGACAGGGGGTATCCTCGTCCCCAGAGTCGCACTACTGCCTTACTGCCAGCCAGCTCCGCCCGAAAAGCGGGACGCAGCCGTTCGGCCAGGGCGCGAGTGCCGCTAGCGCACAACTATGGAGAATTGAATGAAAGCGCATTACCTGAGTTTGGCGCTCGTTCTATCCGGCGTTGTGGATGCCTCGCCACGTTTTCCACCATCAGTTTCTGCAATCCCATTACCGTCATGCACCCCTAGCCGGGCGCTCTCGGTTGATTACGTCTCCAGCGTTGACCGCCAAGGAGATGCGGCCAATCAGGCGATCCTCTTAATCAATCGCATCAAAAAAATTAGCGCGCTGGCCACTAATCCTCGCGAGTCCATAGGAAAGCAGCTAACACCAACGCAGATCGAAAATTTTGAGAATCTGCGAAGTCAGCTAATCATGAACCAGATGGGTCAACTTGCTGAGAGCAGGCTTCAACGCGACGATCACGTCATGTCAAATGCCGTTGATAATCTAGACGGCGTACCGATTAATTTGAAGAACAAATCATCAAGAGACGGCCTAAGGCTTCTCGCAGCATTTGGCATAGCGCTGGGCAAGTATTCAATGGACGTTATGCGCCGCCCTAGCAACACCAGTACGTGCAGCATCGACGTTGCATTTTTTAACGCAGAGCGAAACGCAACCGTACGTCTCATTAATTTGGAGAGATCCAATGAAATGACGATGTATTCGCGACTACAAGAAAAATACAAAACAAAGGGGCCACTTGAACCCAAAAAACTTCCTAGTCCAGACCGGGAAGAGGCAGCGTGGCTAAACAAAGCATTGATAGCGCCGCTGAGGCGAGATTCCTTTGATGTAAGCGCATGGGAGGACCTGCGCCGCTTTTCACATGTTAGCCGGTTAGAATACAAAGCCCTTCGCAATGACATCATTAACGGCAACGATTCCTCAAAGGACTCTACGATTAATAAGATTTATGCCTCCGCAGATGCAGAGACCAAGCAGACTATTAAGGTTTGGAATGCTATCGATTCCACTATCCCGTCGGACCAAGTGCGCCTGTTAGAAATGTCAAAGAAGCTTATGAATCAGGCGAAACAGTAAGGCACCCACAAAGAGCGATTCGGCAAAATATCTGATTCCGCTTCCACTAGAGATTGGCCCGTCACTGATCACCGAGCCGATACGCGGTGAGCTGCTGGCATTGAAGCCGCAAAAACCCGCGCAAGCTCGCGCAATATGGCCCGCACCGATTTAGCTATGCCCGTGCCCTGAGTCGCTCAGCTCTATGACGCCCATTCGCCGCACGCAAATTACAAGCGCGGCGTTCGGCTCGTCGGGCCATGTGCCATCCTTGTTTTGGTGGATGACGGCAATGCGAGGTCCTCCGGTCAATCGCCGCGCCTCCAGGGTCTCGATACGTCGCTCAAGATTGGTTGCCATTGTCAGTCTCCAATTCGGCGAGTCGCCGCTATACCAATGCGTCAGTTGGACTCAGTTGCACCACGGGGGCACGCCGTCCGGGATGGACGGGACAATTGCCTTGGGCCACAGCGTCTTCCTCGGCGCGGACCCGCTCCGGGTGCCAACGCGGATCAATAACGACAAGTCGGACTTGGTTCTCTGCCCGATCACAGGTGCAGTCCGCAGACTTGCTGCGCCTCTCCAGCGCCTCGATGCGATGCTCAAGTGCCTTCGTCATTTTCGCTCTCCAATGCGATCAGTCGCCGCTCAAGGGTGCTTGCTTCGTAGGTCTTCCGCAGCTCGGCCAGGATGTACACCAGCCGCGCGGCCTCGGTGCTTTCAATCTGACCGCGCCGCGCATCCCGGTATACACGGCCCATCTCTCGCCGGATGGCGTCGATATCACGCAAGCAGATACGGGGGGAAGGTAGACGCGCAGGCCATTGGGCCTGCGGCAAAAGCTCGCTTTCGACATTGCTTTTGGTGGCCTCTTTCCCCGGTCCTTCGGCGCTCATCATTGTGCCCTCCGGTGCTGTTCAGCTGGCGCGTACCGTGCCGCAGATTGGGCAATCGTGAGCAGTTCCGCATCAGGAAGCGCAGGCCGGCAGTGCTCTACATTGATTGCGCGCAGCGATTCCAGCAGCGCCGGTGCGTCTACGCCAAATCGGCGCAACGCGCAGGCAGCTTGAAACAAGGTCTCATTCCGCCGGCGGCTCTCGATAATCATGCGCCCCTCGCCGTCGAGTTCGACGCGCCGTTGCTTGCGGTGCGCGTCAATGCGCTCGCGCAGACTGACCGGGACGGGTGCCAGCGGCAGGTTCCGCGCGATGGTGTATAGCGCGCCCTCCACGGTCGAACCGGGTGCAACTACATAGCCGCCGTTACAGCGCCAGTCGATTCCCGGCAGCAGGTCAGTTCCACTGCCGGTGCCGTCGCCGTTCAGCGCGAAGTACAGGTGAAACCCTCCGCTCCACGTCCTAACCGTGAACGTGCGCGGCAGGGCGAGCACGCGCAGTGCGTCCAGCCACCTGGGGTTGTGCCTCGGGTCAATATCGACCACCAGCAGTCCCGCCCGCCGGCCAGTCGCAATGCCGCAGTTCGCGTCCGGGTGCTCACTCCACCAGCTCTCCATCCGATTGCGGTCTAGGCTGGCGTCCAGGCATCCGTGCGAGCCGGGTATGGGCTTCTTTCCGCCCGCCACCAGGGGAAATACTGGCCAGCCTCGGGCCGCATAGTGCAGCGCCAGATCAAGCATGACCGCCTCCTGGCACGAAGCATGCTGCCGCAGCGGGGCATTTAGTCAGCAGTTCCGACCACGCCCGCCGATCAGCCTCGGCGCGCGGTAGTTCACCGTCGTGCTCCATGACCGCGCTACGCTCGAGCAGGTATTCCCCCCAAACCGCCAGCTCTTCGGGAGTCGGGAGCGCGGTGCGTACGCGCAGCGCAGACAACAACGCGGCCTTGTGCTCCCGCGCCAGCGTAAGCAGGTCAGCGGTCAGCCGGTCAGCCGGACTCAGCCGCAACCGCTCGGGGTTCGTCGGGTCGAGCCGCACGCGCACGCCAGCGGCCGTAAGTCGGTCCAGAATGGCGCGCGGGGTCATACCACCACCTCCTGCGCATCACAGGAGCGGGACATACTTGCTGTAATCATGTCGTCAAGGTCGTCAATGTCGTGCCCGGGCCGCTCAGCACGACTTGCACGACTTCCACGACTTGTTCCCGGTGACTTTTTTTCTGTGAGCAGGACCCAGGTGCTACTACCCCGCTTGCCCAGGAACTTGACCACGATCCCGAAGGTGCGCAGAGCCGGTGCCGCGCGGCGCAGTGCGTCCGCAAAACCCTTTGGACTGCGGGGCCATGCGTCTCCGTCTTGGCGCTCCAGTGACTCGAACAGCCGCTTTACCGTGTACTCGGTGAATCGGTCGGGGCGGCCTTCCAGGTAGGCCAGCAACGCGCCGGCAACCGGGCTGGCGTCCAGCGTGCGTCCGATGCTCTCGGCCCTCATCGCCTCGAACTCACCCAGGAAGTCATCAGCGGTCTTGCCCATCGACTGTGCCACCGCGCAGCCGAGCCGCGCGAACTCGATCAGCCGGGGTCGACGGTCGCGCTCGATGGCGACGGTTGGGAGGATCGCCAAGGCTCTGGCGAGCAGGTCGAACAGCGCGCCGAGCAGGGCCGGGTGCAGGCGGTCGAACTCGGATTCAATGGCCGCCTTTTCGCGCCGATCCTCGATGCTCGCCAGCTCCAGGCTAATCGCACGGTCCACCAAATCCTGGGCCGTGATGCTCGCGCCAATGCCGTTCAAGGTAACGGGCCGCTTGGCACGGATGCTGGACTCCTCGTTGTTCGTGTAGAGCTTCCTGGTCGCATAGGTCGCGCCGGTCGCCACGCGGCACAGCACGTCTTGCAAATCCGCCGAAAGGTGACTCACGTTGTCGTAGGCCAAGAGCCAGCCCTGGCCCGCTCCGACAAAGACATCTTCACCACTGCGCGGTGCGCTCCGCAGCTCGATAGCGCTCGGGTCGACCAGTCGTTTCAGGATGGTTTGCAAGCCGGACTTGGCGCTACCCTGTTCTCCAATAGCCTCAAGCAGCGGAAACGGTGTATCGGGGCGCAGGCAGTCGAGCAGCCACGTCGTTACCAGCAGCCTCGCCATCTCGGGCACGTTCACCAGACTCCACAGCGGATCGAGGGTGCCACCTCGCGCCGGCTCGGGTAGCGGCTTCATCGAATCGGGACGCTGAAACATCACGCCGTGATGATCGGTGACGGTCCAGTCGCCAGGACGCACCACGATTGCGCGGCTCTTTCCCGGTTCGCCCAGGTCGATCACGTAACCTGCGCCGAGCGGAGCGCAGCGGATATGCACCTCGACCAGTTCGCCATCGTGCTGGCCGATGCCCGCCAACGTGGTCAATGCCTCGGCCACTGATTGCGAGCGGGCGGCCTTTTTCGTCGCCGCGTAGAACTCAGCGTGCAGCCAAGTGCGGAATCCCCTGCGCTCGATGTTCCGCACCTCGCCGGTCGCCTTTTCGATGGCGAAAACTTCGCCGTTTTCGTCGTGCACCAGATTGCAGCGGTCGCGGACGAAAGCCACCAGCACGGATGCTTGCGAGTCCTGCTTGCTGTCCTTGTGGCTTCCCGTGGACGCCTCACCAGCATCATCGGCGACGAATTTCGCGCAGGCGGGTTCGCTCGCGTACAGGTCAACTGGCGGCAACCTGTCATCGGACGGCATCGTGTCGGCCCAGGCGTTCATGGGGCGTGCCCGCCGACAGCCCGCGCCTCGGTCAGCTCCCGTACCAACTGGCGCAATCCGTCATCCGTAGCGCCCGCCACGATGGCTGCCTCGATGCGCTCCACCTCGGCGCTCGGCCATCGGCTCCACTTCACCCCGCGCCGGATCGGCGGCGGCAGCGTGCCATCCCTCACGCAGTCCCAGGTGGTGCTGCGCGCCATGCCCAGGCGCGCTCCAACTTCGGTATCTCTTAGCAACATTGTCCGCTCCGTTCGTGCCGCGTGATTGCGGCGCGATGCAGACAATGCAGCCGGGAACCGTGGGCAAATCAAGCGTGGACCGTGGGCATTTTTTGCCCAGAGGGTTTGCCCAGGGTCAATCTGTCGTGGACTTGATTCTTTTGTCTGAGCGCAGGAGTCGCCACGCGCGGTCAAACTGACTTGGGGTCATCAACTTTGGGACGCACTCTCTCGTTATTTCCGCTCGTACCCAAGGCTTGCCCTTCTTAAGCGGCGGGAGGGCCAGCGGGTCATATTTGGCAGCTTCGATAATGTCCAGCACAGTTTCGGCGTGCTGTTTGCTCATCGGGACTGCACGTGCTGGCGGTTTGGGTTTCTGTTGGTCGCGTTCCCCGATCCCTACCGCGACGGGCACGGCCAGCGACGACAGGACGGACGGGAATGTCGGGAATCGGTCGCCGGCCCATTTGATGACTTCATCACGGTTTAAATACTTCCGTTGCCCGTTCAAATCGGGCGGGCCAATGGGGGTCAAGTCCTTAGTGATTCGAGCGGCGCTCATGCACTCTACGACTTGTCTTACTTCTCGCGGCAGGTCCGTGAGGGAAGAGATACGAACGTCCGGCACCCGATACCCGCACAGCGCCCAGGCCGCTTCCTCCAGGGTCCATGCGGACTTGCGCGATAGGTGCGCAATATCGTCGTCCGATAGGTGCTCGGGCTTTAGCCTCATTTCGGGGAGACCCACGCCCTTTAGTGGCTTTATGACGGGTGCGGGGGACCGAGTTGGCTTGTCGCTATTTGCCATCGTGCGCCTCCTGTAGCGCATGAGCCCTGATCAGAAGCCGCCGCGCCAGCCGGGTCAGGATTCCCGGTGTTCCCCCGCCGGGATCAGCGGCAGGGTAGACGCGACGGGGTTCGGTTATGCGCCCGCGGGCCGCTTCATCGGCACCACGTTGTCGCGCTTGCCTTCCTTCAGCCTCTTCATGTGCTTGGCCCACAATTCCAGGGTGCGCTTCTTTTCCGGTGCGTAGTCGTGCCGGTCGTAGTGTCGATTCTGGACACCACCAAGGCCGTGACTCTGCAACTGCGCGCGCACGTCCGACGATACGGACAGGCTCGCCAGCATGGTCTCGCAGGTCCGACGCAGGTCGCGCAACTGGAACGGTTCGCGTGCCGCTTCCGCCTTCACCAGTTCCTTGGAAATATCGGCCACGACAGCGGACAACGCCTCCGGGGTCGTCGTGAACAGCTTGTCATCGCCAGTCAGGCCGGTGACTCGCCGCTCCACGATGGCCAACGCCTCGGGCACCAGCGGCAGAACATGCAGGCGCGGTTGGGTGCGCTTACCCTTTGGGTCGCGCAGAGCAACCGTCAGTCCGTCCAGGTCAACATCCTTGGCGGTTACGCGGAGCAACTGAGCAGGACGTTGGCCGCCCAGGTGCAGCGTCAACAGCAGCGCGTCCGTCGGTTCGCCTTCCGGTAGCGTCTCGATGTGCCGGAGCAGTGCTCCGAGTTCCGGCCCACTCAGCACGCGGTCCCGCGCTCGGTTGAATTTCGACAACGCAGGGATAGCGGCCAGGGGGTTGGTGCGGATGCCGAATGACCGCAGGGCGAGCGGTGCGCTCGGGTCGGTGTGCGATGCAGCCGCCAGCGCGTAGGCGCGGCGCAGGTAGGACCGGAGCTTCGCAGCGGTGCGGCCCTTGCCCTTATCGACCAACTGGCCGATCAGACCGGCCAGCTCTTCGGAGTCGATTTCAGCGGCGCGCCGTGCGGCCAGCACAGGGTCAGCCTCTTTGACGTGCAGCGCGAAGATGCTCTTCACATCGCGCGTAGATT
>JAJXYU010000167.1 GCA_021780395.1 Pseudomonadota bacterium | reverse complement strand
GCGCATCGAGCGGCGTCGCGTGCCGGACGCGGCGGGCTTCTCCGCGGCGGTGCATCCGGTGCTGCGGCGGGTGTACGCGGCGCGGGGCTTGCGCGCGGACGGCGATCTCGATCTGTCGCTCGCGCGGCTGTTGCCGGTCGGCTCGCTCGAGGGCACGGCCGAGGCCGCGCGGCTGCTCGCGGCGCACCGGGCGGGCCGCGTGCTCGTCGTCGGCGATTTCGATGCGGACGGCGCGACCAGCAGCGCGCTGATGGTGCGCGCGCTGCGGGCGCTGCGGTTTGCGCACGTCGATTTCCTGGTGCCGGACCGGTTCCGCTACGGCTACGGCCTCACGCCCGAGATCGTCGAGCGGGCCGCCGCCGAGCGGCCGAGCCTGATCGTCACCGTCGACAACGGCGTGTCGAGTCACGACGGCGTCGCCGCCGCCCGCGCGCGCGGGATCGCGGTGCTGGTCACGGACCATCACCTGCCGGGCCCGACCCTGCCCGCGGCCGACGCGATCGTGAACCCGAACCTGCCGGGCGCCGGGTTCGGCAGCCGCGCGCTCGCGGGCGTCGGGGTCGCGTTCTACGTGATCGCCGCGCTCGCGCGCCACCTGCCGGACGCCGAGTGCAATCCGGCCGAGTGGCTCGACCTGGTCGCCCTCGGCACGGTCGCGGACGTCGTTCCGCTGGATGCGAACAACCGGGTGCTGGTCGCGCAGGGCTTGCGGCGGATGCGCGCGGGGCGTTGCGCGGCCGGGATCCGCGCGCTGGTCGAGGCCTCGGGCCGGCGGCTCGACGCGCTGGTCGCTGCGGATCTGGGGTTCGCGGTCGCGCCGCGCCTGAACGCCGCGGGCCGGATCGCGGACATGCGGATCGGGATCGAGTGCCTGCTCGCGGACGAGCCGGCCGAGGCCGCGGCGCTCGCGGCGCGCCTGTCGGCGCTCAACGAGGAGCGGCGGGCGATCGAGCGGCGGATGCAGCTCGAGGCGATCGACATCGCCGCGGCGATGCGCGCCGCGCCCGATGCGGGCGATGCGCTCGGACTGTGCCTGTTCGACGAGGGCTGGCATCCGGGCGTCGTCGGGCTCGTCGCGGGACGCACCAAGGAGCGGCTCCACCGGCCGGTGATCGCGTTCGCGGCCGCGACCGACGGGAGCCTGCGCGGCTCGGCGCGCTCGATCGAGGGCGTGCACGTGCGCGATGCGCTGGAGGCGATCTCGGTGCGCTACCCGGGACTCATCGACAAGTTCGGCGGGCACGCGATGGCCGCGGGCCTGACGCTCAAGCGCGAGCACCTCGCGACGTTCCGCGCCGCGTTCGCGGCCGAGGTCGCCGCGCGCGTCGACCCGGCGGCGCTCGCCGGCGTGATCCACTCGGACGGCGAGCTCGACGCCGCCGAGCTCTCGCTCGACACCGCGCGGGCGCTCGCCGCCGGCGGCCCCTGGGGCCAGGGCTTTCCGGAGCCGGTGTTCGACGGGGAGTTCGCGGTGCGCGACGCGCGCGTGGTCGCCGAGCGTCACCTGAAGCTGCGCGTCGAGGCGGCGGGCTTCGGCGAGGCGATCGATGCGATCGCGTTCGGCTATTTCGACGAGGCCGGTCGCGCGCTGCCGCCGGCGGGCGTGCGGGTCGCGGCCGCCTACCGTCTGGAAGTGAACGAGTTCAACGGGCGCACGCGGCTGCAGCTGAACTGCGCGCACCTGCGGGTGGTGTGAGCGCGAACGCGCCGCGCCGCCGGGCGAGGCGGCGGGTGTGCTAGGATTCGCGCCCTATGGAAATCAATCCCGTCAAACGGTCCGTCAAGGATCTCGAGGAGCGCGTAGGGTCCTTGAGGAGGTATCTTTGATTACGACCGCAAGAGCGAACGCCTCCAGGAAGTCAATCGCGAGCTAGAGCAGCCGGGCGTGTGGAACGCCCCGGAACGCGCTCAGGAGCTCGGCCGCGAGCGTGCGCGGCTCGAGGAGACCGTCGGCACGATCGATCGCCTGCAGCGCGGGCTCGCCGATGCCGGCGAGCTCCTCGATCTCGCCGAGGCCGAGCAGGATCTCGCCACGGTCCGCGAGGTCGAGACGGACGTGTCGACGCTCGCGGGCGACGTCGAGCGGCTCGAGTTCCAGCGGATGTTCCCGGGCCCGATGGACTCGCACAACGCGTTCCTCGACATCCAGGCGGGCGCGGGCGGCACCGAGGCGCAGGACTGGGCCGCGATGCTCCAGCGAATGTACCTGAAGTGGGCCGACGCGCACGGGATCCAGGCCGAGGTCATCGACCAGAGCGACGGTGAGGTCGCCGGGGTGAAGAGCGTGACGATCGCGCTGACCGGGCCTTACGCGTACGGGTGGCTGCGGACCGAGACCGGCGTGCACCGGCTGGTGCGCAAGTCGCCGTTCGATTCGGGCAACCGGCGCCATACCTCGTTCGCCTCGGTGTTCCTGTCGCCGGAAGTCGACGACGACATCGCGATCGAGGTGAACCCGGCCGACCTGCGGACCGACGTGTACCGCTCGAGCGGCGCCGGCGGCCAGCACGTGAACAAGACCGAGTCGGCGGTGCGCATCACGCACGTGCCGACCGGGATCGTGGTCGCGTGCCAGAGCGAGCGCAGCCAGCACAAGAACCGCAGCACCGCGATGAAGATGCTGAAGGCGAAGCTCTACGAGCTCGAGTTCAACAAGCGCAACGCCGCGGCGAAGGTGCTCGAGGACTCGAAGTCGGACGTGAGCTGGGGCAACCAGATCCGCAGCTACGTGCTCGACCAGTCGCGGATCAAGGATCTGCGCACCGGCGTCGAGATCGGCAACACGACCGCGGTGCTCGACGGCGACCTCGACGAATTCCTGAAGGCCAGTCTGAAGCAGGGACTATGAGCGAACACGAGCCGGGCAGCGAGCCAAGCGAGAACCACCTGATCGCCGAGCGGCGCGCGAAGCTCGCGCACCTGCGCGAGCGCGGCGAGGCGTTCCCGAACGACTTCCGGCGCGACGCGCTCGCGCAGCACCTCGCCGACACCTACGCGGCACGCGATGCCGCCGCGCTCGATGAGCTCGGGGTCGAGGTCCGGGTCGCCGGCCGGATGATGGCGAAGCGGGTGATGGGCAAGGCGAGCTTCGCGCGGATCGAGGATTCCAGCGGCTCGATCCAGCTGTTCCTGCAGCACCCGGTGCTCGGCGAGACCTACGAGGCGTTCCGCGGCTGGGACGTCGGCGACATCGTCGGCGCGCGCGGGACCTTGTTCCGCACCAAGACCGGAGAGCTCTCGGTGCGCGTGAGCGAGCTGCGGCTGCTCGTGAAGTCGCTCCGCCCGCTGCCCGACAAGTGGCATGGCATCGCGGACACGGAGCTGCGCTACCGGCAGCGCTACGTCGACCTGATCATGAGCGCGGCGAGCCGGCGGGTGTTCGAGACGCGCACGCGGATCACGCGCTTCCTGCGCGACTATCTCGATGCGTCCGGCTTCCTCGAGGTCGAGACGCCGATGCTGCAGCCGATCCCGGGCGGCGCGGCCGCGCGGCCGTTCCGCACGCACCACAATGCGCTCGACATGGACATGTACCTGCGGATCGCGCCGGAGCTGTACCTGAAGCGGCTCACGGTCGGCGGCTTCGAGCGGGTCTACGAGATCAACCGGAACTTCCGCAACGAGGGGCTCTCGACGCAGCATAATCCCGAGTTCACGATGCTCGAGCTGTACCAGGCGTACGCCGACTACGACGACATCATGCGGCTCGTCGAGGGGATGTTCCACGGGCTCGCGGACTCGCTGTTCGGCACCCGCCGGATCGTCTATCAGGGGACCGAGTACGACCTGACCGGCCCGTTCCAGCGGATGACGATCGAGGAGATCCTGCTGTCGCGAAACCCGGGGCTCGAGCGCGGATCGCTCCGTGACGTGGCGTACCTGCGCGGCGTGTGCGAGCGGCTCGGCATCGCGCATCAGCCGGGCGATGGCGCCGGGAAGCTGCAGATCGAACTGTTCGAGAAGACCGGCGAGCACACGCTGATCCAGCCGACCTTCGCGACCGCGTACCCGACCGAGGTGTCGCCGCTGTCGCGGCGCAACGACGCGGATCCGTTCGTGACCGACCGGTTCGAGCTGTTCATCGGCGGCCGGGAATACGCGAACGGCTTCTCCGAGCTCAACGACCCGGAGGACCAGGCGCGGCGCTTCCGCGAGCAGGTCGAGCGCAAGCGCGCGGGCGACGAGGAGGCGATGTACTTCGACGCCGACTACGTGCGTGCGCTGGAGTACGGGCTGCCGCCGACCGGCGGCCTCGGCGTCGGGATCGACCGGCTGGTGATGTTCTTCACCGACTCGCCGTCGATCCGCGACGTGCTGCTGTTCCCGCACCTGCGGCCGGAGACCTGAAGGTCCGCGATGACGCAGACTGCTGCGCCGATCGGCGTGTTCGACTCCGGCGTCGGCGGCCTGACGGTGCTGCGCGCGTTGCGCGCGGCGCTCCCCGACGCGGACTTCGTGTACCTCGGCGACACCGCCCGGCTCCCGTACGGCACGAAGAGCGCGGCGACGGTCGCGCGCTACTCGCTGCAGTGCGCCGCGGCGTTGCGCGCGCGCGGGATCGGCGCGCTCGTGGTCGCATGCAACACCGCCTCGGCCTCGGCGCTCGATGCGCTGCGCGCGGCCCATCCTGACCTGCCGGTCGAGGGCGTGGTCGAGCCCGGCGCCGCCGCCGCGGTCGCCGCCTCGCGCACGCGCCGCATCGCGGTGATCGCGACCGAGGGCACCATCGCGGGCGGTGCGTACCAGCGCGCGATCCACGCGCACGCGGCCGATGCGCGCGTGGTCGCGCGCGCCTGCCCGCTGTTCGTCGCGCTCGCCGAGGAGGGCTGGACCGACGGGGCGATCGCCGAGGCGATCGCGCGGCGTTACGTCGAGGACCTGTTCGACGGGCCGCAGCCGCCGGACACGCTGGTGCTCGGCTGCACCCACTTCCCGGTGCTCGCCGGCGCGATCGCGGCGGTGCTGCCGCCGGCGGTGCGCATCGTCGACTCGGCGGCGACCACCGCCGCGGCGGTCGCCGCGCGGATCGGCGCCGACCGCGGTGCGCCGGGCGCGGTCCCCGTGTCCGGTGGCGGCACGGTGCGCTGGCTCGCGACCGACGGTGCGGCACGCTTCGCGCACATCGGCAGCCGCTTCCTCGGCGCCCGAATCGCCGCGGACGAGGTCGAGATCGTCGATCTATAGCGCGTACGGCAGCGGCAGGAGCTCGGCCGGGATCGGCGCGTCGCCCGCGCCGTCCGCGTCCGCGGCCGCATCGTCCGCAGGACCCGTCGCATCCGGCGCCGCGAGCGGCGCGACCGCGAGCCCTTCGTAGCCGTCGTCGCTCGCCTGCAGTTCGGTCAGGCGCCCGAGGCGTCCGTCGGGCAGTCGCACGCTCGCGCCGAGCGGCGCGGCGATCCGGGTCCGCACGCGCAGCAGCCGTCGCTTGATCCGGCCGAGGTGCTGGGTGCGCGCGACGATCTCCTGACCCGTGTAGCAGCCCTTCTGGAAGTTGATCGCGCCGACGAGGTCGAGGTTCAGCATCTGCGGGATGAACGCCTCGTGGGTCGCCGCGTAGATCTCGGCGAGGCCCGCGCGCACGTCCGCGAGCCGCCAGTCGTGCTCGCGCCGGGCCG
>JAJXYU010000108.1 GCA_021780395.1 Pseudomonadota bacterium | reverse complement strand
GATCACGTGCGCTCGGAACTCGGCTAGCGTCCGGTCCGTCGGGCGGGCGATCGCCCGCGATGCGACCGGCCACCAGGAAAAAGGGCCTCCCTCGCAAGAGGGAGGCCCTTGTCGTTTCAGGCGCCCGGGGAGGAGTTCAGCCGCCGAGCAGGCGCGTCATCTCCGGCACGACCTGGAAGAGGTCCGCGACGAGGCCGACGTCCGCGACCTCGAAGATCGGCGCTTCCGGATCCTTGTTGATCGCGACGATCGTGCGCGCATCCTTGATGCCGGTGAGGTGCTGGATCGCCCCGGAGATCCCGAACGCCAGGTAGATTTGCGGCGCGATGATCTTGCCGGTCTGGCCGACCTGCAGTTCATTCGGCGCGTAGCCCGCGTCGACCGCGGCACGCGAGGCGCCGACCGCCGCGCCGATCTTGTCCGCGAGCGCGAACAGGATCTTAAAGTTATCCGCGCTCGCGAGCGCCCGACCGCCCGAGACCACCCGCGCGGCGGTTTGCAGGTCCGGCCGGTCGGTGGAGCCGGTGTGTGCGCCGACGTATCGGGTGTGGGTCGGCAGCGCGACGTCGAGGCTCCGCGCGACGATCGGCGCGGATCCGCCGGTCGGCGCCGCCTCGAAGGAGGCGACCCGCACGGTCGCGACCAGGAGTCGGGCCGGGTCGGCGTCGACGGTGAGGATCGCGTTGCCCGCATAGATCGGGCGACGGAACCGGTACGCACCGTCGACCGCCATCAGATCGCTCACCTGGGGCACGCCGAGCAGCGCGGCGACGCGGGGCGTCAGATCCTTGCCGAAGCTCGTCGAGGGGCCGAGGAGGTGGGTGTAGCCGGTCGCGATCGCGGCCACCTGCGGCGCGAAGGTCGCCGCGAGCGGGTGCGCGTTCTCCGGCCGGTCGACGCGCACGACCTCGGCCACTCCCTGGATAGCGGCCGCCTGGGCGGCGACCGCGGCGGTGTCGTCGCCGAGCAGCAACACCGTGATCGCCGCGTCGGGAATCCCCTTCGCGCAGGTCACGCACTTGTGGGTCGACGGGTTCAGCGTCTTGCCGTCGTGTTCACCGATGATCAGGATCTTCGCCATTAGAGCAGCCCCTTGTTCTTCAGGACGTCGACGAGTTCGGCCACGTCCTTCACCATGATGCCTTTCTGCCGCTGCGGCGGTGCCGCGGTCTTCACCGGCTTGAGCAAGGTCGGCGCGGCGACGCCGAGACTGTCGAGCCCGATCACGTCGAGCGGCTTCTTCTTCGCCTTCATGATGTCCGGCAGCTTCACGTAGCGCGGCTCGTTGAGCCGCAGGTCCACGCTGATCACGGCCGGCAGGTCGATCTCGATCGTCTCGAGCCCGGCGTCGACCTCGCGGGTCGCGGTCGCCTTCGCGCCGTCGATCGCGAGCTTCGAGACGTAGGTCGCCTGCGGCCGATCCCACAGCGCGGCGAGCATCTGCGCGGTCTGATTCGCATCGTCGTCGATCGCCTGCTTGCCGAGCAGGATCAGGTCCGGGCCCTCTTTCTGAGCGACCGCGAGCAGCGTCTGCGCGGCGGTCAGTGGCTCGACCGGCTGATCGGTCTGCACCAGGATCGCGCGGTCGGCGCCCATTGCGAGCGCGGTGCGCAGTTGCTGCTGGGTGTCGGCGACGCCGATGCTGACCGCGACGACCTCGGCGTTCGTGCCGCGCTCCTTGATGCGCAGCGCCTCCTCGAGCGCGATCTCGTCGAACGGGTTCACGCTCATCTTCACGCCTTCGAGCATCACGCCGGTCTCGTCGGGTTTCACGCGCACGCGGACGTTGTAGTCGACGACGCGCTTGATGCAGACCATGATCTTCTTCATCTTCACTCCTTACGCGATCGGGCAATTTTGCCAGAAAGTCGCACCATCCGGACGGTCCCGGACGCGTCGCGGAATTGATCCGGAGCGACGCCGCGGCCGGGAAATCCAAGCGGTTCGGGCGCCGAGGGCGGCGGGCCAGTGTAGGGGCGCGGTCGCGCCTTGTCCACCCTGCGGGCAGTGGTTACACTCGATCGACGCATGCCGATGATCCGCTACCTGTTCGTTCGCGTGCTCGGCGCGCTGCCCACCCTGCTCGCGATCGTGACGATCTCGTTCTTCCTGATCCGCTTCGCCCCGGGAGGCCCGTTCGACCAGGCGCGGGCGCTGCCCGCCGACGTGGTCGCGAACCTGAATGCCGCCTACGGGCTCGATCGGCCGCTGTGGGCGCAGTACGCGACCTACCTCGACGATCTCGCACACGGGGACTTCGGCCCCTCGTTCCGCTACAAGGACTTCAGCGTGACGGAACTGATCCGCGAGGGCTTTCCGGTGAGCGCGACCCTCGGGGCGATCGCGCTCGCGCTCGCGCTCGCCGGCGGCGTCGGCGTCGGCGTGGTCGCGGCGCTGTACCGCGGGCGCTGGATCGACCATGCGACGGTCGGCCTGTCGGTCGTCGCGATCGCGGTGCCCTCGTTCGTGCTGCTGCCGGCGCTCGGGCTGCTGTTCGGGATCGAGTTGCACTGGCTGCCGGTCGCGGGCTGGGACCCGACCTCGATCCGCGATTACGTGCTGCCGGTCGTGACCCTGTGCCTGCCGCCGCTCGCGTACATCGCGCGCCTGACGCGCGCGAGCATGATCGAGGTGATGCGCAGCGCCTACGTGCGCACCGCGTTCGCGAAGGGCCTGCCGATGCGCACCATCGTGCTGAGGCACGCGCTGCGTCCGGCGTTGATCCCGGTCGCGAGCTATCTCGCGCCGGCGGTCGCGATGACGATGACCGGTTCCCTGGTCGTCGAGACGATCGCGGGACTCCCCGGGATCGGCCGGTATCTGGTCCAGGGCGCGTTGAACCGCGATTACACGCTCGTGCTCGGTATGGTGATCGTGTACTCCACGCTGCTGATCTCGATGGGGCTCGTCGTCGACGTGCTGATCGCGGTGCTCGACCCGCGCGTGCGGCTCCAGGCATGAACGCGCTCGCCGACGAAGCCGCCGCGCGCGCCGGAGGGCTGTGGCGCGATGCGTTGCAGCGGCTGCGTGGCTCGCGAGCGGCGATCGGGGCGGCGTCCGCGCTGCTGCTCCTGATCGCGCTCGCGATCCTCGGACCGTACCTGAACCCGAATCGCTACGACGCGATCGACTGGTCGTGCCTCGCGATGCCGCCGGGGCTCCTCCATGCGCACTGGTGGGGAACCGATCCGCTCGGGCGCGACCTGTTCGTGCGGACCCTGCTCGGCACGCGGATCTCGCTCGCGGTCGGCTTGCTCGCGACGCTCGTGAGCCTGGTCGTCGGGATCGTGTACGGTGCGGTCGCGGGCTATGCCGGCGGCAGCGTCGATCACCTGATGATGCGCGTGATCGAGATCCTGAGCGGGCTGCCGCTGATCTTCTTCGTGATCCTGCTCACCGTCGTGTTCGGTCGCAGCGAGTATCTGCTGTTCGCGGCGATCGGCGCGATCGGCTGGCTGACGATGGCGCGGATCGTCCGCGGCCAGGCGATGGCGATCCGCGAGCGCGAGTTCGTCGAGGCGGCCGCCGCGGCGGGCGCGGGACCGGTCCGGATCCTGTTCCGGCACGTGGTGCCGAACGTGATCGGACCCGTGGTCGTGTACGCGGCGCTGACGGTGCCGCAGATCATCCTGTTCGAGAGCTTCCTGAGCTTTCTCGGCCTCGGGATCCAGGAGCCGCAGGCGAGCCTCGGCACCCTGATCGCATCGGGCGCGACCGAGATGGAGTCGGCGCCGTGGATGCTGCTGATTCCGAGCGCGGTGCTCGCGATCCTGCTGATCTCGTTCCACGTGCTCGGCGACGCGCTGCGCGATGCACTCGACGTCGGTGAGCCGTGAGCCGGGAGCCGATTCTCGAGGTCGAGCGGCTGCGGGTCGCGTATGCCGGCCGCGGCGGACCGGTCGAGGCGGTCCGGGACGTATCGCTGCGCGTCGACGCCGGCGAATGCGTCGGGATCGTCGGCGAGTCCGGTTCCGGCAAGACCCAGCTGTGCCTCGCGGTGTTGGGCTTGCTGCCGCCGAACGCGCGCCGCGACGGCGTGGTGCGCTTCGCCGGCGCGCCCGGCGACGCGGTGCGCGCGGTGCGCGGCGAGCGCATCGCGATGGTGTTCCAGGATCCGCAGACCGCGCTGACGCCACACCTGCGGATCGGCACCCAGATGGCCGAGGTGCTGGTTCATCACCGCCGGGTCTCCGGGCCGGCGGCGCGCGAGGCCGCGCGCGCGATGCTCGCCCACGTCGGCATCAGCGATCCGGATCGCTGCCTGCGGCGGTATCCTCACGAGCTGTCCGGCGGGATGCGCCAGCGGGTGCTGATCGCGACGAGCCTGCTGTGCGAGCCGCAGCTGCTGATCGCCGACGAGCCGACGACCGCGCTCGATGTGACCGTGCAGGCGCAGGTGCTCGAGCTGCTCGCGCGGCTGCGCCGGGAACGGCGGATGGCGATCCTGCTGGTGAGCCACGATCTCGCGGTCGTCGCCGGGCTCGCGGCGCGGATCGTCGTGATGTACGCCGGGCGCGTCGTCGAGGAAGCCCCGGCCGACGCGCTGTTCCGCGGTCCCCGCCACCCGTACACGGCGGCGCTGATCGCCTGCGCGCCGAACCCCGACGGGCCGATCCCCGCGCGGATGGCGACCTTGCCCGGTCAGCCGCCCGGTGCGACGGAGCGGTTCCCGGGCTGTCCGTTCGTCTCGCGCTGCGATCGCGCGGTCGAGCGCTGCCGGCGCGAAGACCCGGCGATGGTCGCGCTCGACGACGGCCGCCGCTTCGCGTGCCACGCGCCACTGTCCGCATGAGCGCCGCGCTCTCGCCGACGCCGCTCCTCGAGGCGCGCGCGCTGCGGGTCGAGTACCGTGCCGCCCGCGGCTTCGCGGCGCGCGAGCGCGTGGTCGCGGTCGACGACGTCGGGTTCTCGCTTCAGGCCGGCGAGACGCTCGGTCTCGTCGGCGAGTCCGGTTCCGGCAAGTCGACGCTCGCGCGCGCGATCCTGCGCCTGGTGCCGGTCGCGAGCGGCCAGGTCCTGTGGCGCGGCGAGGATCTGCTGTGCTGGGATCGTCGCCGGCTGCGCGAGCAGCGCCGCGGGATGCAGATCGTGTTCCAGGATCCGGTCGCGAGCCTCGATCCGCGGATGACGGTCGTCGAGACGGTCGAGGAGCCGCTGCGCATCTTCGAGCCCGCGCTCGACCGCGCCGCGCGCCGCGCGCGCGTGCTGCGGATGCTCGAGCGGGTCGGCCTCGGCGCCGGCGCGCTGCACCGCTATCCCCACGAGTTCAGCGGCGGGCAATGCCAGCGGATCGGGATCGCGCGCGCGATGATGAGCGGGCCGCAGCTGCTGGTGTGCGACGAACCGGTCAGCGCGCTCGACGTGTCGATCCAGGGTCAGATCGTGAACCTGCTCGCGGACCTGCAGCGCGACTCGCGCATCGCGCTGCTGTTCATCAGCCACAACCTCTCGGTCGTGCGCCAGCTGAGTCACCGCGTGCTCGTGATGTACCGCGGGCGCCTGCTCGAGACCGCGACCCGGGAGGCGCTGTTCGCCGCGCCCCGGCATCCGTACACGCGGGCGCTGCTCGCGGCGGTGCCGCGGTTGCCGCGTCCGGGGGCGGCAGCGGCCGTCGACC
>JAJXYU010000290.1 GCA_021780395.1 Pseudomonadota bacterium | reverse complement strand
GGCGGCCTCGACCAGGTGCTCGGTGCGCCCGCCGCCGCGCGCCGCGGTGCCGCCACGACCGTGGAAGATCGTGAGCGCGCAGCCCGCGGCGCGGGCCGCGCCGAGCAGCTGGCGCTGTGCGACCTGCAGCGCCCAGCGGGACGCGGCGATCCCGCCCTGCAGGTTCGAGTCCGAATAGCCGATCAGCACGGTCTGGCGGCCGCCGCGCGCGGCGAGATGCGCGCGGTAGACCGGCTCGTCGTGCAGGCCGGCGAGGATCGCGCCCGCCTCGGCGAGCGCGTCCAGCGATTCGATCGACGGCGCGACGTCGAGCGGACACTGGCCGGTGCGCACGTCGATCATGTCGGCCCAACGGGCGAGCAGCAGCACCGCGAGCACGTCCTGCGGTCCGCGCACGCCGGTCACGAGATAGTGCCCGATCGCCTGCTCGCCGTACTGGTGCCGCGCGCGTGCGATCGCGTCGAACACCGCGAGGGTGCGCCGGCCGAGCGCGTCGAACGGTGCGCGCGGACCCTGGTCGCGCGCGATCAGCTCGCGCAGTGCCGCGAGCCGCTCGGCCGGGGGCAGGGTCGGCCAGTCCGGCCGCGACAAACCTTGCGCGATCACCCGGTCGTGCACGCTCGCGTGCTGCAGCACGTCGAGCGAGGCAAGATGGAACCCGAAGGTCCGCACCCGGCGGATCAATCGCTGCACGAGAAAGAGCCCGGCGTGGCGGCCCCGGTGCCGCGCGAGGCTGTCGGCGGCGAGCGAGACGTCCGCGAACAGCTCGTCCGCCGAGTGATAGCCGTTCGGTCGGGCCTCGTAGGTCGCCTTCAGTCGCTCGCCGACCTGGTTGAAGAACACCCGGTACGGCATCCGGTCACGCCGCGCGGGCGCGAGCACGTGCGCGGCCGGCAGCATCACCGCGTACGCGTCGATCCGGTCCTGCAGGCCCGCACTGATCGTGACCCGGTGCGCGCTCTGGCTCAGGCTCTGCGCGATGTGCCGGCACTCCTCGTAATACGCCGACACCGCGACCCGTCGATGGCGCTGCAAGGTCTCGCGGATCGTCTTGCCGTGCACGTCCGGATTGCGGTCCATGTCGCCGCCGACCCAGGAGCCGAACCGCAGGATGTCCGGCACGTCGATCGACCCCGCCGGCACGCCGTAGGCGCGCGCGAGCGTCTGGGCGATCTCCTCGTAGAACAGCGGCACGATCCGGTAGAGGATGTCGACCAGGTAGAACAACAGGTGCTCGCGCTCCTCGGCGACCGTGAGGCTCTCGCGCGGATGCTCCTCGGTCTGCCAGATCGTCGTGAGCTCCAGGCGCACGCGCGCGTCGAGCCGCTCGAGCTCCTCGGCGTAGGTCGCCGGACTGTGCCGGTCGAGGAGGTACTGCGCGATGCGTTGCTGCTTGCGCAGGATCGTGCGCCGCGTCGACTCGCTCGGATGAGCGGTGAACACCGGTTCGATGCTCATCGTGCCGATCAACCGCAGCACCTGCTCGAGCGACAGCCCGTCCGTGCGCAGCCGCGCGACGCTGTCGGCGATTCCGCCGGGCTGCGGCGCGGAGGCGGCGCTCAGGTAGTCGCGCCGCCGGCGCACCCGGTGCACCTTCTCCGCGGTGTTGACCGCCTGGAACCACAGCGAGAACGCGCGCGTGAGATCGGCCGCCGCATCCGGGGGCCGGCTGGTGACCCGGCGCTCGAGCTCGGCGGCGCCGAGATCGTCGCCGTTGCGCATCCGGATCGCCGCGAGCCGGTCACCCTCGACGCGGTCGAACAGCTCCTCGCCGCCCTGCTCGCGCAGCATCTCGCCGATCGTCACGCCGAGCGCATGCACGTCCTCGCGCAAGGCTTCGTCCTTGACCGGGAACTGGACGCTCAGACGATGCATCGTCAGGGCGCGTTCAACAGGACCGTCGTGTCGAAGCTCTCGAAGGTGTTCAACACCCGGCGATAGGCGCCTTGGACGAGGCGCTCGGCGTTCTTGTCGGCGCGCGCGCTCAGCAGCATCCGGATCACCACGTCGTCCTGCGGGCGCTGCGGATCCTCGCTGAGCAACTGGTAGGCGTAGCGCATCAGGCGCTGGCCGATCTCGTTCGCGAACTTGTAGCGCGCCGCCTCGGACCCGCCCGCGCCGCCGGTCTTGGCATCCTCGGCGATCTCGAACGCGATGCGCAGGACGAACCGGGCTTTGTCGACCAGCCCCAGGTCGGCAAAGAACTCGATCTCGGATTGGATGTTCATGGTCTGACCAATCGGCACCGATGAATAAGGACGCTGGCGAGCAGCATAGATCGCGCACGGGAGTCTTGTCGAACCGGCAGGAGTCTTGTCTCACCGGGCCAGGCTCGATTGCTGCTTCGCCGCAATCGGCGCCGGTCGATCCCGATCGGGTATGCTGCGCGCATGCCGACCTTCACGACCCGACTGCGACGGGCCCTCGCGCTCGCCGCCTGCTTCGTCACGGTGGCCTCGGCCGCCCCGCTCGCGCGGGGCACGCCCGCGCCCGCGTTCACGTTACCCAACCTCGCCGGCGGCACGGTGTCCTCCGCATCGTTCAAGGGCCACGTGGTGCTCGTGAATTTCTGGGCGACCTGGTGCGGCCCGTGCCGCCAGGAGATGCCGGCGCTCGATCGGCTGGCCCGGCAATACGCGCCCGCCGGGCTCGTGATGGTCGGCATCAGCGTCGATGCCGGGACCGGGCCGGTCAAGGCCCTGCTCGCGCGGTCCCCGGTCCATTACCCAATCCTCCTCGACGCCGATACGCGCGTGAGCACCGCCTATCACGTCGAAGCGATGCCGAGTACGTTCATCATCGACCGTCACGGCGAGATCCGCTACGTGCACCACGGCTACCGGCAGGGCGACGAACGCGCGTACGCGACCTGGATCCGCCGGCTGCTGCGCGAATGACCCGCCCGTTCACTGCCGGTAGCGGCGCAACGGCAACTCCACCTCGGCAGCCTCCGCCGTCGACGCGTGCCGCGAAATCGAAGTTTGCGTCCGGAAACCGCAACCGGCGCGCGGGCCTCCGGACCAAAATCTCGAACGGCATGGGCATGAAGGCGAATGGACTCCATCACAGGTAATCGCCAATGAGCAACTCGATGTCTTCTGGCTGGACAGGAATCATCCTTGCCATGGCCCTCCCGCTGACGTTCGAATCGATGGCATGCGCCGCGACCGTCGAACTCAATTGCGGCCAACCGGCAAACCAGCATTTGTCCGTGGATCTGGCCAAAAGCACGCTGCTGTCGCAGACGAAAAATGATCCGAAGGAGTACGGCCCGGGTTCCGGATATCGAGGCGTATGGGAACCGGTCAGCACTTACAGCGCACCCGTAAAGATCACTCCGCGATTGTTCCATTGGGTTGTATATCGAGGGGCCACGCCGTTTTATTACGACCTCGATCGTACGACCGGCATCCTGACCACGCGTTGGCCTGCCGGCCCGTACTGGAATTCGACCCATGTGCTCTGCGCGCCAGGCACCATGTCATTTCCCGCCACCAGATTCTGAGGGGCGCCCGATGATCTGCATTCGATCGGGATACTGATGCACGATGCCTCGTGCTGCGATGCAGAGTTGATCGGATGATTGCACCCTGAAGGTCTCAGACATCATGAAATGCCGTCACTGCGGCACGAACTTTCCGGTGAACATCGCGATCTCCGGCGGCCCCGGAGGACAGGAGGAGCCCGGGACGTTTCTTGTCGTGACCATCGCCCTCGTTCTGGCGACGCTGGTGCTGCTGTACCTGCATGTGCGGTACTGGCCCTGGTTCACGTCGGGACTGGCCGTGTTTGTCGGCCTGCAGGTGTTCGTGGCCTGGATGGATTGCCGCTGCGCCCGCTGCCCCGAGTGCCAGGCGCCGGCCGTCACCCGACCCTGGTCCTTCTGATGCATCGGATTCGGGTGCTGAAGCAGGTTGGATACCGACTGAACGGAGCATACCGCCATGAAACGTGGCAGGTTCGCGCTTGCATCGATCATCTTCATACTGCTCATCATCGGAATTTCGATCCGGAGGTCGCGGGCTGACACGGATCATGCCTATCACGACGCCGCCCTCGTGTTGCGCGAAGGCCATGATGATTTCAAGCGATTGCGCGGCGCCTACAAATCGTCCGGCAGCAATGACAAGATCAAGCGCTACGACTTTGTTCCGCTCCCGGGGCTTCTGGATCTTGACTGCGGTCAGGGCAAATGCTGGGTCTCGGATCATTTTGCGAACGATGGCCAACCGGAATTCTGGGTCGTACGCCTGAAAGTGGTGCAACCCGCCTGGGCGACACAAAACGACTACCCGGCCTTCCGCGCTGCGGTGATTCGCATCTTTGGGCCACTGATCCCGGGTTACGTCGTCCAGGAGTCCAAGCCCAACTTGCCGGTGGATCCGTTCGATGTGCTTCTGGTCGACCACCAGGCGGGGATCGATGTGGGTGGCTGGTACCAGCAAACGGGTCCGATCGGGTTATCGGTTTTCCACATCGTGACAGCGAAGGCTGCCCATGTTTACGCACGGCCGGAACCACTGGGTCCCGGGCAGCTGCACGCGCTGGGCGCCGCTTTCGCGCGGTTCGCGCTGAAGGCGGTTCATGCTGCCGGGGATGATTTCGCCGGTTACCACCCCGTGCTGCAGGATCGACGTTACGGAAAGACGTATCCCGGCAACGCGTTCGTCGTGTCCAGCGATCTCCGTGACTGCCGGATCGATTTCAACCAGGGCGTCAATCGGGACATGAACCTGGATGGACCCGCCGCTCCGCAAAGCTGGTCCGTCAGCTGTTCTTCGAAGGGTTACGAGAACACGCCGGATGATCTGGTCGCGGCCGTTGCCGCTTCGATCCAGTCCGCACTGCCGCCCGGTTTTGCGCGCGACGGGTCGGATCAGGACCGCGTGGTCTGGAAAGATCCGCAGGGCGCGATCGATATCCTTCTGACGGCAAGAACAAATCGGCCTTCGGATACCCACCCGCATCGTGCTGTGGTCTTTGTGACGGTGTCCCACACGGACCCCCGCTGAAGGCCCGTCACCCTCGCCTCAGCGTCGTCGCAGCGACCGGCGGAATTCGCTGGGCAACTGCGCGTGGAACTTGCGGAACGCGGCGATGAACTGCGCATAGGATTCGAATCCACACGCGTCGGCGATGTTCGCCAGCGGCAGATCCGGATGCGCGGTGATCAGTCGCCGCGCTTCTTTCGCGCGGCATTCGAGGACGAATTGCCACGGACTGTTGCCGGTGCGTGCGCGAAAGGCCCGGCCCAGGTGGTAGGGACTGAGGTCGACGACCGCGGCGAGGTCCTTCAGGCTCAGCGCATGTCCGATGTGCTCCCGGACGAACGCCGTCAGCTTCTGGTACTTCCACTGCGGCAGGTTCGGGCCGTGCGCCAGGTGGCGGCGCCCGGCACCGTAGCGGACCGCGACATGGGCGACGATCGCCGTCAGCAGGGATTGCTCGAACAGTCTCCCGGCCACGCCGCGTCGGGTCGAGTAGGCCTGGATGGCCTGCAGCAGATGGGCCAAGACCGGGTCCTCGTGGGGCATGATGTTGGAGACGAGATCGACCGGCCGGTTGTCGATGGCATCGCCGATCGCCTGCGCGAACAGGGCGGTCGAAAGCGTCAGGAACAGACC
>JAJXYU010000150.1 GCA_021780395.1 Pseudomonadota bacterium | reverse complement strand
GCCGCCGCGCGCTCACGAACACGACGGCGGCGCCGGCCGCGCGCGCCGCCCGCAGCTGCGCGGTGCGCCCGGCGTTGTCGAAGATCACGACGTCGGGTGCGAACGCCGCGATCGCGGTCGTCACCTGCTCCGTGCAGCGCGTCGGCGACGCCGGCAGCAGCGTCGTCTCGAACGGCGGATCCGCGGCGTAGGGGGCCTCGCGGCTCAGCAGGAAGCGAATCGCCGCCTGCGGCCAGCGCTCGCGCGCCGCGTGCGCGATCGCGGCCGAGCGCGCGTACTCGCCCATCCCGTACGGCCCCGACACGGGTACGAACAGCAGCCGCGGCGAATCGCTCGGCATCCGATCACGCGAACGCGCTGAACCAGCGGTCGAGCACCAGCAGGTACCAGGCGCGCCGGAACTCCGCGGTGACGGGCCGGCGCAGCACGCCCCGTTCGATCAGGCGGTCGACCGCCTGCCGCAGGAGCTCGCGGTGCGCGCGGATCCAGCCGCGCACCGGCAACCCGAACCCCGACTTCGGCCGGTCGAGATGACCCGGCGGCAGCCGCGGCTCCATCAACGCGCGCACCAGGCGCTTGCCGCGCCGGTGCCGGACGTCGACCAGCAGGGACGGATCGACGCCGAGCATGAACTCGACGAGGCGATGATCGAGCAGTGGCGGACGGACCTCGAGCGAGTGCGCCATGCTGGTCCGGTCGACCTTGGTCAGCAGCCCCTCGGCGAGGTCGGTGTGCAGGTCGAGCCAGCGCAATCGCGCGAGCGGCTCGAGATCCGGTCTCCAGAACCGTCGATAGAACCAGAGGTAATCGTAATCCGGCTCGCGCCATTCCGGCGCGAGCAGGGCCTCGATCTGCGCCGGCGTCGCGCCGCCGAGCGCGACCGCGAACGCCGGCAGACCGGTGCTCGCACGCCGCTGCATCGACTGGCCCCAGCGCGACAGCGGCGGCAGCCCGTGCGCGAGCAGGCGGTTCAGGACGTTCGAGCGCTCGCCGACGTGCGACCAGTAGCGCGGATAGCCGCAGAAGATCTCGTCGCCGCCCTCGCCGCTCAGTGCGACCGTGACCTGCCGGCGCGCGAATTGCGCGACGAGATAGTTCGACCACGCGGCGCTGTCGCCGAAGGGCTCGTCGAAGATCGCCGGGATCGCGTCCAGCGCGGTCGCGAAGTCCGCCGAGCGTGCGGTCGTCTCCGTGTGCTCGGTGCCGAGGTGGGCCGCGACGCGGCGCGCATCGTCGGCCTCGGAGCGCCCGCGGCGCTCGAACCCGAGCGTGAACGTGTGCGGATGATCGAGGTAATACGCGGTCAGCGCCGAATCGATGCCGCCGCTCAGGAAGACGCCGACCGGGACGTCGGACACGGTGTGCGCCGGGACGACCTCACGCAGCAGCGCGTCGAGCGACTCGGTCGCCTCGCGCTCCTCGTGCGGACGCGGTTCCGCGCGCGGCGACCACCAGCGCTCGATCCGGACCCGTCCGTCCTCCCAGTCGAGCCAATGGCCCGCCGGCAGTTTCGCGATTCCCTGGAAGATCGTCTTCGGCGCGGGCACGTAGCCGTGCAGCAGGAAGTCGCGCACCGCGCTGCGATCGATCGGCGGCGATCCGAGCACGAGCAGCGCCTTCAGCTCCGAGGCG
Organism: Pseudomonadota bacterium; assembly: GCA_021780395.1. Next base: position 3,995 of record JAJXYU010000150.1, on the reverse strand, counting down.
AATGCGATACCGTCCGGCAACAAACGGTAGTACAGCGGCTTGATCCCGAGCCGATCCCGCGCGAGCAGCAGCCGCCGCCGGCGCCGATCCCAGAGGCCGAAGGCGAACATGCCGACGAGCCGCTCGAGCGCCGCCTCGCGATCGCGCGCCAGCAAGCGCAGCAGCACCTCGGTGTCGCCCGTGGAACGCCACGGTCCGGGCAGCGTCGCGCGCAATGCCGAGTGGTTGTACAGCTCACCGTTGTAGGTGATCACGTGCTCGGCGTCGATCATCGGCTGCCGGCCGCTGTCGGACAGGTCGAGGATCGCGAGCCGGCGGTGCGCGAGCGCGATCCCGGGCTCGACGAACAAGCCGTCGCCGTCGGGACCGCGGTGGCGCAGACGTCGCGCCATCTCGACCGCCGTCTCCGGGGTCGCGGCCGAGCCGAGGATTCCGACGATTCCGCACATGGCGCGCAGTCTAACGCGCCGGCCCGGCGGGCTGTCGCTCTTTGGCGAATCCGCCGCCCCTGGCGCCCCGACGGCGGTTCGTTTAGGGTGCGCACAGGAGCCTCGACACCATGGCCACACCCGCGGACCAACGCCTGCTCGAGCTGCTGGACAAATGGCTCGGCAGCCTCGACCGACACATCGAATACGCCTCGCTCGACGACGACGCCTACTGGAAGGTCCAGGACTGGGTCGACCATCAGCGACCGACGCGCTGGATCATCGATCTCGCGAAACAACGCACGCTCGCGCTGAAGGCGGCGATCGAGCAGCGCATCGCGGCCGGCGACGCGAGCTTCGGCGATGCGCTCGAACTGTCGATCTTCCTCGCGAATCTGATCGGCTCGCAGCACATCGAGCGCTTCATCCCGCTCGCCGAGGCCGAGCCGACGCCCGCGGCCGCGACGACGCCGCCCGCGGAACCTCGGCCCCGGGCCGAGGAGTCGACCGAGATCTCGACGACCGCGACGCGCGAGATGCCGAAATACCTCGTGACGCGGCCACGCAACGATCTGCGCGCGGGAGCGAAGCCGACGATGCCGTCGAAGGCCGCGGCGACCAAACCTGCCGCGTCGAAGCCGCCCGCGCCGAGACCCGCCGTATCGAAACCGGCCGGGTCGAAGCCGGCCGGCTCGAAGCCCGCGGTGCCCGCGGCCGCGCCGACCCCGGCGCCCCGCACGCCGGAGGCTCAGGTGCTGGCCGACGCGGCGCGACTGATCCAGTGGGGCCGCAAGTGGTACGAATTGCCCGAACTCATCGCCCGGATGGCCGACCGTCCACCGCTCGTCGAGGTTCGTCGAATCCTGACCGACCACAAGGCGCAGCTCGAGCGCCAGACCCGCTCCTCATGAACGGCCCGGCAGCGCCCGACGGCTGCCGGCGCAGCGGCACGAGCGCGCGCTTCGGACGCCGTTTCGCGGCGCTCCTGTACGACGGCATCGTGATCCTCGCGCCCCTGATCTTCTTCACCTGGGCGGCGGTATGGGTCGCGGGCGGTCGCGCGATGCTGCGCGATTCGGTCGGCGGCGTCTGGGCCGACCTGTATCACGCCGGACTGTTCGCGATCGTCGCGGGCTACTTCGTGCTGAACTGGCTGCACAGCGGCCAGACGGTCGGCATGCGCGCGTGGCGGCTGCACGCGGTGGACCTGCGAGGGCGACGCCTGACCTGGCGGGCGGCGACTTCGCGGTTCTTCTGGTCGATCGTCGCGTGGGCGCCGATCGGCCTCGGCGTCCTGTGGCTCTACGCCGATCCCGAAGGGCTCGCGCTCCAGGATCGGCTGTCGGACACCCGTGTCGTGCACCTAACGGGTTCTTGAGATCGCGATCAGCGTTGCGACCGCGATCACCGCGGTCGGCAACCAGCCGATCAGGATCGGATTCAAGCCGAACAGCTGCCCCCCCTTCTCCCCGATCCCGTTGATCACGAAGAACACGAGTCCGAGCAGCACGCCGACGACCGTGCGGGTGCCCGCGCCGGTGGTGCGCAGCGGTCCGAACACGAACGGCAGCGCGAGCAGCGTGACCACGACGACCGCGAAGATCCGCGCGATCCGCGACCAGAATCCGATCTCGTACGCCACCGCCTGCAGATGATTGTGCCGCAGGTGCGCGATGTAGGCGGCGAGCGAGCGCAGCGTGAGCAGATCCGGATCGGCGGCGGCGAGCCGCAGGAAATCCGGATTGATCGTCGAGCGGATCGTGACCTCGGGCGCGTGCGTCGCGACGGTGCGGTCCTGCTGGAACGTCGTCGTGCGCACGTTCTCGAGCATCCAGCGTCCAGGCTCGGCGACCGAGATCGAATCGGCCGTCTGGATCGACTTCAGCCGGTCGGGCCCGTCCAGCTCGAACAGCGCCGCGCCGCCGAACACCTGCCCGACCTCCGCCGTGCGCAGCCGCAGGATCAGGTTCCCTTCCTTGATCCATGCGCTCGCCCGACCCGCGAAGCTCACGCCGGCGAGCCGGCTGGTCGTCTTCTCGGTGTGCGCGAACTGCGCGAGCGGCGGCGCGACGTACTCGCCGATTCCATACATCGCGAGTGCGAGCGTCGCGCCGGCGAGGGCGACCGGACGGGCAACGCGCCAGATCGACACGCCCGACGCTCGCGTGACCACGAGCTCGCTGCCGGCCGCGAGATTGCCGAGCCCCATCAGCGCGCCGATCATCGCGCCGATCGGCAGCAGCTCGAACAGTTGCTGCGGGAGGTTCAGGAGCGTGTACAGCACGGCGTCGGCGGCGGTGTAATTGCCGACGCCGATGTCGCCTTGCTCGCTGATGAACAGGAACAGCCCGCCGAGCGTGAGCAGCACGCTCGTCGCCATCGCCGTGTACCAGAGGATCGTCTTGTAGAGATACCGATCGAGAATGTTCATCGAGACTCCGCGGCGGCGCGGCGCGGCACGCCGATCAATCCCTGCTGCCACAGCAGGCGCAGGCCGAGCGCGAGCGCGAGTCCGTGGATCCACCAGACCCCGATCCACGGTGACAGCTGGCCCTTCTCGAGCCAGACCTTCGCGAAGGACAGCAGGTTCGAATACACGAAGAAGACGACGATCGCGATGCCGACCCGCATGTAGCGGCCCTGGCGCGGGCGCAGCCGGGACAGCGGCAGCGCGATCAGCGTGAGCATCAGCACCATGATCGGCGAGGAGCTGCGGAACTCGAGCTGCGCGATGCTGACCGGATCGAGCGTCTCGAGGAGCTCGAGCGTCGGACGGGTGTCCGGATCGTTCGTCCCCTGGATTCCCGGGGGCACCTCGACCGGTATGCCGTGCTCGCCGAACTTGATGACCCGGAAATCGGCATGCCCCGGAACGCCCTCGTAGCGATGGCCGTCGTAGAGCGTCACCAGGCGCTGGCCGTCGACGCCGGTACGGGTGTAGGTCGCGGTCGCGGCGACCGCGACCTCGACCCGGCCCGAGGCTCGCTCACGCTGCAGGAACACGTCGTGCAGCACGCCGCTCGCGTCGACGCGCTCGGCATAGAACACCGCGCCGCCGTTCGCGAAGGTGCGGAAGCGCCCCGCATCGAGCTCGCCGAACTCCGCCTCCTTCAGGGCCGCCTGGCGCAGCAGCTGCGACCGGTGATCGGCGCGCGGGACCTGCACGAACGTGAGCCAGCCGAGCCCGATCGCGATCACCGCGGCGAATGCGGACAGTGGTCCGAGGAGCCGTGCCGGGCTGAAGCCGCAGGCCTGCAACGCCGCCATCTCCCCGTCGTGGTAGAGCCTGCCGAGCGCGAGCACGATCGACAGCAGCAGTCCGACCGGGACGACGACCGACAGGTTCATGATCGCGCCGAGCGCGATCAGGTCGAGCACCACGTGGCGCCCGAAGTGATGGTCGGCCGCCTCGCCGAGCACCCGCGAGAGCTGATTCGCGAACAGGATCGCGACCAGCACGCCGGTCACCGCGAGCCACGTCTGCACGACCTCGCGAAGCACGTAGCGCTGGACGGTCCACTTCATCGTCGACAGCTTAGCAAATCGTGATCGGCCGGGTTCCGGCAC
>JAJXYU010000043.1 GCA_021780395.1 Pseudomonadota bacterium | reverse complement strand
GGCGTCCACGACCGCGGCGTCGGCCGCGACGCCGGCTTCCGGGCCGGCGCCGGCCTCGGCGGCGAGCGCCGCCACCGCAACCCCGACGGCGACCGCGAAGCCCACCGCGGTGACGCCGAAGCCGGTCACCTCGACCGCGACGAAGCCCGCGACGTCCTGGCTGGACTGGATCAGCTCGAAGGGTTGGCTGCTCGGTGGCTTGTTCGCGCTGCTCGCAGGGGCCCTCGGTTTCGCTGCGTTCAAGCGTCGTCAGCGGGAGCAGGCCGACGAGATCGAGTCGTTCGGCGAGCCGTCGATGCGCGAGCCCGCGATGCGCGAGCCGTCGCCGGTGCTCGGCCAGCGCAAGCCGCGCGACGAATCGTTCGTCGTCGAGGAGTCGGGTGAACACCGGGCGCCGCCGATTCCGCCCGCCGCTGCGGCGGTCGTCGCCGCGGCGCCGGCTGCGCCGGCTGCTGAGGCGCCGTCGCCGGACGACACGATGTCGACCGAGAGCGCGGTCAATTTCGACCAGGGGGATCCGCTCGCCGAGGCCGACTTCCACATGGCCTACGGCCTGTACGACCAGGCGGCCGATCTCGTGCGAATCGCGCTCGAGCGCGATCCGGACCGGCGCGATCTGCGCCTGAAGCTCCTCGAGATCTACTTCGTCTGGGGCAACAAGGATCTGTTCCTGCAGATCGCGAAGTCGCTGTACGAGACGCGCGACCATGCGCCGGCGGGCGAGTGGGACAAGATCGTGATCATGGGCAAGCAGATCTGCCCGGACGATCCGCTGTTCGCGCGTGCGGACGGGGCCGGCCGCGGCGCCGGCACGCCGGTCGACCTGAACCTCGAGGGCGGCGAAAACCGCGTCGACGTCGACCTGTTCGGCGAGCCCTCGGGTGAGCACAGCCCCCACGAAGCGCCCGTCCCGAGGGACGCGGACGAGACCGCGGCGACCGGTGAATCGCCGAGATTGCATGGAGACTCGGGGCTCGATTTCGTGCTCGACGCACCCGAGCGCGGCGCCGACGAATCGCCGACGCGGGAGATGCCGCAGCGGGACGAGCCGACCGTGGAATCGCAGATCATGCCGTTCGCGGAGCCGACCGTCGCCGAGTCGCCGACGACCGAGTCGCCGGCGCTCGCGCCGGGAGCGGGCGACACCTCGCTCGCCGCGAAGCTGCGGTCCGCGACCGCGGATCAGACCGCCGAGGTGTCGATCGATGACCTCGGCCTCGACCTCGAAGGGCTCGAGCAGACCGGCACGCCGGATTCCGGCAGCGTCTCCCCGGTCGAATCGGCCGACCATCCGGCGGACGCGGCGACGATGGTCGCGGGACTCGACGACCGCTCGCGCCGAATGATCGCGGAAGCGGAGAACCGGACCCAGGATCGCGATCTCACCGAACTCGAACGCGAACTCGAGGCATCGTTCATCGCGGATCTCGATTCCAGCCACACGGAGATCAAGACCGCCGTGCTGCCGTCGGATGCCGTCCCGACGATGCAGATCCCGCAGGCGCTGCAGGAAGCCGAGGACGCCGGAGCGACCTCGCGGGTGCCGTCGCTCAAGGAGAGCGATGCGGGCGAATTCACGACGCGGCCGGACCCCGACTCGACCTCGCGACTGCGCAGTGTCGGCGAGGGTCTCGACCTCGATCTCGATCGGCTCGCGGGTGCGCTCGGCGGGGACACGGTCGAGCAGCCGCGCGCGGCCGAGGACGTGTTCTCCAGCGAAGTCTTCGAGGCGAGCCAAAGCACGCATTCCGCGATCGATCTCGACGTCGGCGCGCCGCTGCACGAGGACACCGGCACCGGGGCGACGACGCTGCGTCCCGACGAAGCGACGATGCCGCCGATGGACGGCGAGGTGCCGACGGAATTCGAGCCGGTCACGATGAGCGAGGTCGGGACGAAGCTTGATCTGGCACGCGCCTACATGGACATGGGCGATCCCGAAGGGGCCCGCAGCATCCTCGACGAAGTCGTGCAGGAAGGCTCCGCGAGCCAGAAACAGGAAGCCCAGCGGCTGCTGCAATCGCTGCCCGGCTGAGGTGAGCGCAGCCAGGCGCCGGGTCGCCGCGGTCGTCGAATATGACGGCGGCGCGTACGCCGGCTGGCAGTTCCAGGCCCACGCACCGTCGATTCAGGACGCGGTGCAACGCGCGATCGGTTTCGTCGCCGGACACGCGGTCGAGGTCGTCTGCGCGGGCCGAACCGATGCGGGAGTGCACGCGGTGGGCCAGGTCGTGCACTTCGAGACCGACGTGCAGCGCACCGGACGCGCCTGGGTCCTCGGCGCGAACACGCGCTTGCCGCGCTCGATCGCGCTGCAATGGGCGGGAGAAGTCGAACCGGGATTCCACGCCCGTTACTCGGCGATCCGGCGCACCTACCGCTATTGCATCCTGAACCGCAGTGCGCGGTCGGCGCTCGCCGACGCGCGCGCGGCGTGGGTACACCGTCCGCTCGACGCCGATGCGATGACCCGGGCTGCGCAGGTCTTGCTCGGTGAGCACGACTTTTCCGCGTTCCGCGCCTCCGAGTGCCAGTCGATGAGCCCGGTGCGGCGGATCGAGTCGGCGCGCGTCACGCGCGAGGGGGATTTCGTCTGGGTCGACCTGGCCGCGAACGCGTTCCTGCACCACATGGTGCGCAACATCGTCGGAACCTTGATCGAGGTCCAGACCGCCCCCGACCCGGTCGCCGCGATGGCTGCGGTGCTCGCCGCGCGCGATCGCAAAGCGGCCGGCATGACCGCGCCGGCGGCGGGCTTGTACCTGTGGCGCGTCGACTATCCGCCGGCGTTCGAGATCCCAACGGCCCGCGCGGCGGCCTGCGGCTTCGCTCCGGTTCTGGTTTAATAGCGCCCATGTCCTGGTTCGAACGCATCGTCCCCTCACGGATCAAGACCGAGCGGCGCACGCGCTCCGTCCCCGAAGGCCTGTGGATCAAGTGCCCCGCCTGCGACGCGGTGCTCTATCGTGCCGAGATCGAGCGCAACCTGAACGTCTGCCCGAAGTGCAATCACCACATGCGGATCTACGCGAGGGAACGGCTCGCGAGGTTCCTCGACGTCGGCTCGACGGTCGAGATCGCGGCCGGTGTCGAACCCGAGGACCCGCTCAAGTTCAAGGACTCGAAGCGTTACCGGGATCGGCTGCTGCTCGCGAAGAAGCAGACCGGTGAGCGGGATGCGCTGGTCGTGATGGAAGGCAAGCTCACCGGGATCCCGGTCGTCGCGTGCGCGTTCGAGTTCCGCTTCCTCGGCGGATCGATGGGCTCGGTCGTCGGGGAGAAATTCGTGCGTGCGATCGAGCATTGCCTCGAACATCGGATGCCGCTCGTGTGTTTCTCGGCGAGCGGCGGCGCGCGGATGCAGGAGGCGCTCTATTCGTTGCTGCAGATGGCGAAGACCAGCGCCGCGCTGAAACGGCTGTCCGAGGCGCGTTTGCCGTACGTGTCGGTGATGACCGATCCGACGACCGGCGGCGTGTCGGCGAGCCTCGCGATGCTCGGCGACGTGAACGTCGCGGAGCCGAAAGCGTTGATCGGTTTCGCCGGACCGAGGGTCATCCAGCAAACGGTCCGTGAGACCTTGCCCGAGGGGTTCCAGCGCAGCGAATTCCTGCTCGAGCACGGCGCGATCGACATGATCGTCGATCGTCGCGAGCTGCGCGAGAGAATCGCGGCGATTCTGCGCATCTTCCTCGGCAAGGACAGCGCTCCGGCCTGACGGCCGCGCCGTCCGCAACGCCGCGAGAGGCCGGATCCGATGGCCAGTGACCTTCCGTCGACGCTCGAACAGTGGCTCGCGTACCAGACGCAGGTGTATCCGCGCGCGATCGACCTCGGCCTCGACCGCCTGAACCGCGTGCTCGCGAACCTCGAGTTCCGGCGGCCCGAGCTGCCGGTCGTCACGGTCGGCGGGACCAACGGCAAGGGCTCGGTGGTCGCGACGACCGCGGCGATCCTCACCGCGGCCGGGTATCGGGTCGGCGTGTTCACCTCGCCGCACCTGCGTGACTACCGCGAGCGGATCCGCCTCGGCGACCGGCTGGTCGACGGTGATGCGCTGGTTGCGGTGTTCGAGCGGATCGAACGCGCGCGCGGCGACGTCGGCCTGACCTTCTTCGAATACAACACGCTCGCGGCGCTGCTCACGTTCGATGCCGCGCGGCTCGACGCGTGGGTCCTCGAGGTCGGGATGGGCGGGCGCCTCGATGCCGTCAACGTGATCGATCCGGACGTCGCGGTCGTGGTGAGCGTGGGTCTCGACCACCAGGAGTATCTTGGCGACACGCTCGAGGCGATCGGGCGCGAGAAGGCCGGCATCTTTCGTGCGGGACGAGCTGCGGTGCTCGGCAGTCGGGCGATGCCACCGGTGGTCGCCGAGACGGCGCGTGCGGTCGGCGCCCGGCCGAAGCGGCTCGGCGAGGAATTCGAGTTCCAGCGCGACGGGGGGCGCTGGCGTTATACGGGCCCGCGCTGGGACTTCGCAGATCTCCCGTCCCCGAATCTGCGTGGCGTGATCCAGGTCGGGAACGCCGCGACCGCGATGGCCGCGCTCGAGGAACTCGCGCCGCCGCTCGCGATTCCGCGGGCGGCGGTCGAGCAGGGGTTGCGCACGGTGAGCGTCGCGGGCCGGTTCGAGGTGCGCGCGCCGCGCGGCGCTCAGGGCCCCTGCTGGATCCTCGACGTCGCGCACAATCCGGACGCTGCGCGGGTGCTCGCCGACAATCTGCGGTCGACGCCGATCGCGGGCCGGACGATCGGGCTGTGCGGGGTGCTCGCCGACAAGGACGCGGCCGGCGTCCTCGCGGCGCTTGCCGGGTGCATCGATGCCTGGTGGTTCGTGTCGACCGAGGGCGAGCGGGGTCGCAGCGCGGCGGCGCTCGCCGCGCTCGCCGCGCGCGCGGATCTGCGGCCGGCTGCGCCCGTCGCGACCGCCGATTCGATCGGTGCGGCCTGCGATGCGGCCTGCGACGCGGCCGGGCCCGTCGACCGGGTCGTCGTGTTCGGATCGTTCCACGTCGTCGGTCCCGCGATCGATTGGCTCGAACGGCGCGACATTCGCTGAGGACGGAACGGGCGATGGAACGACGCATGCAAGAGCGGTTGGTGGGCGCGATCATCCTGGTCGCGCTCGTGGTGCTGGTCGTGCCGGAGCTGCTGTCCGGTTCGCGACCCTCGACACCGCGGGCGACCGGGACCACCGCCTCGGTCGTCCCTTCGGCACCGGCGCCGATGCGCACCGTGACCGTCGACGTGGGCGCCCGCCCGCCCGCGGCCCGTGACGCCGCCACTTCAGGGGCGGCGGCGCGGCCGGTGCCGGCCGCCGCGTCGGTGGCCGTTCCCTCGCCACCCCCCGCGACGCCCGCGAAGCCCTTTTCGAGCTCATCGGCCCAGAGGATACAGGGCGCGACCGACTCGGCCACGCGAATTGCCTTGCGGCTGCGCCGATCGCTCATCTGCCGATCGATCTGCTCGGCACAGTGGATGATGAAGAGCCGCCAGGCGCGGGCATGCTCAGGCCCGGTCTCGGCGCCGCACGCCCAGAGCGCGTCCTGAACGCCGCAAATGCGCACGATGTCGGCGTACGGCGCGTCCCACGCGTACCAGCCCTGGCCGGTGCTGGCGCCCTGC
>JAJXYU010000297.1 GCA_021780395.1 Pseudomonadota bacterium | reverse complement strand
GCGATAGATCCCCGCGAAGAAGCGCAGGTTCTCGCGCACGGTGAGATCGCCGTACAGCGAGAACTTCTGGGACATGTAGCCGATGTGCTCGCGGACCGCCTGCGCCTGGCTGCCGACGTCGAAGCCGGCGACGAACGCGCGGCCTTCGCTCGGCTGGATCAGTCCGCACAGCATCCGGATCGTGGTGGACTTGCCGGCGCCGTTCGGTCCGATGAACCCCATGACCTCGCCGCGCGCGATCCGCAGGCTCACCCGGTCGACCGCGGTGAACGCCCCGAACCGCTTGGTCAGGCCGTCGGCGACCACCGCGTCGTCGGACGATCCGGCGGCGATGGGTTGCGCGTTCATCCCGGGGGTGTCCCGAGCAGTGCGACGAACACGTCTTCGATGCCGGGAACCACCGGTTCGATGCGGGCGTCGGCGATGCCGGCGGCGCGCAGCGCGGCATCGAGCTCCGGGGTGCGTCGTGCGGCGTCGTCGACGCGGACGTGAACCCGGTCGCCCATCAGCAGCGCGCCGAGCACCCCGGGCATTCCGGCGAGCGCCGCACGCACCGCGCGCGGCTGCGCGGCATGCACGGCAAGCAAGGCCCCGGGCATCGCGGCCTTCAATCGCGCCGGCGTGTCGCAATGATGCACTTCACCGGCATTGAACAGCGCGAGCCGCGAGCAGCGCTCGGCTTCGTCCATGTAGGCGGTCGCCATCACGATCGACACGCCGCTCTCGCGCAGCTGGTAGAGGATCGCCCAGAAGTCGCGTCGCGACACCGGGTCGACGCCGGTCGTCGGTTCATCGAGCAGCAGCACGCGCGGCGTGTGGATCAGCGCGCAGACCAGCCCGAGCTTCTGCTTCATGCCGCCGGAGAGCTGCCCGGCGAGACGCCGCTCGAATCCCTCGAGGCCCGCGGCGTGCAGCAGCTCGGCGCTGCGGGCGACGCGCTCCCGTCGAGGCACCGCGAACAGCTCGGCGTAGAAGAACACGTTCTCGCCGACGGTCAGGTCCTCGTACAGCCCGAAGCGCTGCGGCATGTAGCTCAGGTGCCGCTTCGCACTCTCCGGGTCGCGGGCCACGTCGATGCCGTCGATCGACAGCGTGCCCGCATCGGGGCGCAGCACCCCGGCGAGCATCCGCATCGTCGTCGTCTTGCCGGCGCCGTCCGGACCGACCAGACCGAAGATCTCGCCGGCCATGACCTCGAAGTCGACGCCGCGCACCGCGTGCACCACGCCGAAGCGCTTGCTGAGCCCGTTCACCCGGATGGTCGGCGCCGCGCCTGCGTTCATCGGGGGGCGGGCAGCAGCGCAATGCGCGCGTCGGCCGGCATGCCGGGCAGGAGTGCGTGGTCCGGATTGTCGACGTCGATGCGGACGCGGTAGACGAGCGTGATCCGCTGCGCGTGCGTCTGCACCGTCTTCGGCGTGAACTCGGCCTGCGACGAGATGAACACGATGTGGCCGGGGAAGCGCCGGCCCGGGTAGGCATCGGTCGTGATCTCGGCCGGCTCGCCGAGCCGGATCTTGCCGAGGTCGGGCTCGTTCACGTACGCACGCAGCCACACGTGATCGAGATCGTCGAGCGTGAAGATCGCGACGCCCGGCCCGGCGAGCTCGCCGAGTTCGGCTTCCCGGACCGCGAGCACGCCGCTGAACGGCGCCCGCAGCACCGTATAGCCGAGCGTCACCCGGGCGAGCGCGACTTTCGCGCGGGCCGCCACGACGTTCGCGGCGGCGAGCGCGACGTCATTCCGTGCGACCGCCTGCAGCGCCCGATCGTGCGCGAGCGCCGCGGCCGACTGGCCGGCCGCGGTGCGGGCGAGATCGTAAGCCTGCCGCGAGGCCGAGCCGATCGCGAACTGGCCGGCGGTGCGGGCGAGATCGCGCCGCTTCTCGGCGAGATCCAGGGCCGCGCTCGTGACGGCGCTGCGCGCCGCCGCGAGGTTGCCGTGCGCGACGTCGACCTGGCGCTCGGCGACCGCGAGCGCCGCGGTGTCGATCTGAAACTGCTTGCGGTAGACCGCCGCGTCGAGGCGTGCGAGCACGGTGCCGGCGGCGACCACCTTGCCTTCGTCGAACGGCAGCGCGGTGATCTGTCCCTGGACGTCGCTGAAGCTGAGGACGCTCTCGTGGGCCTCGATGTTGCCCGACACCAGCAGCCGATCGGCGGGCGCTCCCGGTCCGAACAGGAGTCGATGCGCCGGCGGCCAGAACCAGGCGACGGCCGCCAGAACGAGCACCGCGGCGACTGCCAACACGACCGTGCGACGACGTGAACCCATGATCCTTAGTCTCCCGATGCTCCGTCCGTTCAGCGGCTGCCCGGGAGCACGCCGCCGCCCATCGCCTGGTAGAGCGCCGCGCTGTCGGCGAGTTTCGCCGCGCGCGCGGCGATCAAGTTCAGGCGGATCTGCTGCAGCTGTCGATCGGCGTCGAGCCATTGCAGGTAGCTCGCCGCGCCGATCGCGTACTGCCGGCGCACCAGCACGAGCGTCTGCCGCGCCGAGTCGACCGCGGCGGCTTCGCGGCGCAGCACGCGCGCGTCGTTGTCGACCTGGCGCAGCGCGTCGGCGACCTCGCGCAGCGCCTGCAGCACGGTCTGCCGGTAACTCGCGCCCACCGCCTGCATGCTCGCCTGGGCCGCGCGCGCGCCGGCCTTGAGGCCTGCGTTGAACAGCGGCTGCGCGAGACCGCCGGCGAGACTCCAGATCGCCGATCCGGGCCCGAACAGCGCGCCGGACGTCAGCGCGGCGGTGCCGAGGCTCGCCGAGAGGTTGATGTGTGGATACAGGTTCGACACCGCGACCCCATATTGCGCGGTCGCGGCGTGCAGCAGCGCGGTCGCCGCCTGCACGTCCGGGCGCACGCGCACCACCTCGCTCGGCACCACGAGCGGCAAGCGCGCGGGCAGCGTGAAGTCGGTCATCACGAAGACCGGGATGTCCTCGGTGCCGGGCGCATGCCCGGCGAGCACCGCGAGCAGGTGAGCCGATTGTTCGAGCCGGTTGCGCAACGGTGGCAGACCGGCACGGGTCTGGTCGACCTCGGTCTGCAACGCGAGCACGTCCGCCCGCGAGGCGGTCCCGAGGCGCTCGCCCCGGCGCGCGATCTCGAGTTGGCGGCGCTCGGCCGCGAGGATCGCGCGCGTCGCGTCGATCTGCGCCGCCAGCTGCGCCTCGACGAACGCCGTCGTCGCGACGTTCGCCGCGAGCGTCAGTCGAGCGCCGGCGAGCAGGCAGGCTTGATAGTCGGCCTGCGCCGCGAGCGCTTCGAGCGCGCGGCGGTTGCCGCCGAACAGGTCGAAATCGTAGCTCACCCCGATCGCGGCGTTGTAGAGCGTGAACGTGGACTGGGGGATGCGCGGCTGGCCCATGCTCGCGCCGTTGATCTCCTCACGGGTCACACCGAGCTTCGTGTCGACGGACGGGTAGAGCGTCGAGCCCGCCTGGGCAGCGTATAGCTGCCGCGCTTCGCGCAAGGTCGCCATGGCCGCGGCGAGCGTCGGGCTGTCCCGCTCGGCGCGCGCGATCAGCCGATCCAGTTTCGCGGATCCGAACGCGCGCCACCAATCGCGCTCGACGCCGGGCACGGTGACGAACGTCTGCGCGCCGCCGAGCGCGCCCGGCGCCCTGGCGGTCGACGCCGGCAGGGCCGTGCGGGTGTACTCGTGCGCGGCCGGTGCGGCCGGTGATCTGAACGAGGGTCCCACGGTCGCGCAACCGGCAATCCAACCGGCGACGACGGCGGTTCCGATGATGCGCAAAGGCGGAGTCAATCAGGGGTGTCCGGAGCGAATGGTCACACGCTCCCATATTGCGCGCCGCCGGGCAACACCGCCGGGCTCCGCGATTGTACGGACTTGCGCCGCGGTTCCGCTTGAGCTAGCGGTACTCGCCGGACTTCGCGCGATTGATCCGGTAGACCGTCGCCGGCGGCAGGTTGAACAGGGCGCTGCCGATGCGGGTGGCCTCGAGGCCGAGCCGCTCGAGCAGCGCGCCGGGCAGCGGGCAGCCGGGTCCGTAGGTGAACTGGAAGAACGCGCCCCGCGGATCGAGCTGGCGTTCGAACACGCCTTCGATCAAGCGCGCGACGGTCTTCGCCGGGAGCGACCGCAATGGCAGCCCGCTGACCACCGCGCCCGCCAGTTCGGTCCCGAACAAGGGACTGGTGTCGCCGAGACGCGCGGCGTCCATGCGCACGACCCGGGCGGCCGGATAATCGCGTCGCAGCGCGCGCGCGAGGATCGGGTCCACTTCGACCAGGGCGAGTCGCTCTGGTGGCAGTCCGCTCGCGACGAGCGCGCGGGTGAATACGCCGGTCCCGGGACCAAGTTCGATCACCGGTCCGTGGCGGTGGTCGACGGCGGCCACCATCAGTCTCGTCAGTGCCCGGCCCGATGGGGCGACCGCGCCGACGCGCCGCGGCGCTCGGATCCAGGCCCGCCAGAAATCAACCGTCTTGTTCAGGGCCATTCAGGACCTCCGGATCGAAGCCCGTAGGGCTGGAGACGTCCGCGAGTCTCACCGTGGGGCCGTTGCAGGGCCGCCAGCGGCGTCCGTCCGCGGGTCGAGGCGCGGCGATGCCGGGTCGGGGGGTTCCTGCACCGGCACGCGTGGCCGGGCCAAGTTACCGCACCAGCGCCGGAAATGCTCGGGTTTTCGCCCCCGCTCACCTCCTGGTACCACGAATGGGCCGGAGCCGCTATGCTTCAGCGAAACGGCGGGGACACCGCGCCGGCCGATGGCGCGGAACGCGAGAGACCTTCCAGGGGGGAACGATTCTTCCATGAGCGCCAACGGTCGTCGGATGGCTTTATCGGTGATTCTCGGTGTCCTCGCATGGGCGCCGTCTTTCGCGTCGCAACGATTTCCGCACCCCTTGCCGCGCGACAAGACCGGCGTGGTGTTGACGCTGCCGGCGAAATACCCGACCCGTTGGGCGTTCCTGGATTACGCCTCGGAGCGGATCGAGATCCGCGACGTCGGCGACGACTCCCGTCGCGTGATCGGCGAGGTGCAGGCGCGCGATTCGACGACGATGCTGATCCCGAAGGACCGTCCCGAGTTCTACACGGCCGACACGGTCTGGTCGCGGTACACGCGGGGCACCCGCACCGACTACATCACCGTCTACGACAAGCGCACGCTCGACCCGATCGGCGAGATCGTGCTGCCGGGCGCGAAGCGGGCCTTGATCACCGCGCAGCAGGGGATGTTCGAGTTCACCGATCACGAACGTCTGGGACTCGTCTTCGACTTCACGCCGGCGGCCTCGGTCACGGTCGTGGATCTCGTGCATCGCAAGGTGCTCGGCGACGTCGACATCCCGGGCTGCGCGCTGATCTTCCCGTCGGGTCGTCTCGGATTCTCGACGCTGTGCGCGAGCGGCACGGTCTTCTCGGTGAAGCTCGATGCCGCCGGACACGTGCTCGGCCACGCGGAGTCGAAGCCGTTCAATCACCTCGGACACAACCCGCTGTTCACCGCGTCCACGATGATCCACGGGGTCCGCTACTTCGTGACGATGAAGGGCGACGTCCAGCCGATCGACATGCGGCATGCGTATGCGAAGGTTTTGCCGGGCTGGCCGCTCGTGACCCCGGTCGAGCGCGCGGCGCACTGGCGCCCGAGCGGCTGGCAGCTGGTGGCGAGCGATGCGCAGGGC